>JAQGKH010000062.1 GCA_028290225.1 Devosia sp.
TCGGCGGTTTTGGCAGTTCACCCGTTCCGGAAAAACCACTCCGTCTACCAGAAGACGTTGATGATCAACGACTTCTACCTTCGTGGGGGAGAACAGGACACGCCTCTGGGCAATGTGCAGCTCCTGGGCAAGATTTCGGGGCCAATCCTGGCATCCTCATCGCCCCTGCCACTTCCCTTGGCCAACTGGATCGCCAACCGCTCCGTTGACTTTTACGCCATGTCAGAGGACCTGCCGAACCCCGAAAGCCGGGTCACTCTCGAAAACGGCCAGATCAAGCTCGATTGGAAGCGCTCCAATTGGGATGCCCATCTCGCCCTCGTATCGAAGCTGAAGTCGGTGCTCCGCAAGGCTGGTTTCCCGATCGTGCTTTCCAGCGCGTTCGATCGCCGCACGCCGAGCCATCAATGCGGCACCGCCCGGATGGGCAGTGATCGCACCAAGGCCGTCGTGGATTCCACCTGCCGGAGCTTTGATCACGCCAACCTCTTTATTGTCGATGCCTCGGTGCTGCCCACCTCCGCCGCCGTAAACCCCGCCTTGACCATCGCCGCCTTGGCGCTCCGCACCGCCCGCCACATCGAGCAGCGCGAGTTCGCAGCGTGAATGGGGTTCATGATGGGCGAGGGCACTCCGTTCGGGGATCGTTCAACGGCAATACGGCCTGCCGGGTCGGTGAATGCTATGGTCCAACTTCAGTCGGCGCGGCATCTGCCCCGTCGACTTCAGAAGGAACCTGATGATGGCCAATAACGAGCGTAGACCGACGATTGTCGACGTTGCCCGCCAGGCCGGCGTGTCCAAGTCCACGGTCAGCCTCGTCCTGCAGAACAGCCCGCTGGTGAAAGACACCACGAGGGAGCAGGTTCGTGCCGCCATGAACGACATGGGCTATGTCTATAACCGTGGCGCAGCCAAGCTGCGGAACGCCAATCCGGACCTGATCGGCCTTGTAATCAACGATCTGCGCAATCCGTTCTTCACCGAATTCGCCACCTCGCTGCAGATGGCGCTGTCCAGCCGCGGCTATGCTGCCGTCATCGCCAACACCGATGAAAACTCGGTCCTGCAGACCGACATGGTCGGCGCCATGATCGAGCATGGCGTCGCCGCGCTCATCATATCCCCTGCCTATGGGGAGGACGCCGCCACCTTTGACGCTATCGAGCGGGCGGGTATCCCGGCCATGCAGGTTCTGCGCAATGTGGATTCCAGGACGGACCTGTTTCCGTTCGCTGCACCCGACTATGTCAGCGGCAGTCGTGCCGCTACCGAACATCTGCTTGCCGGAGGTGCCCGGCGGGTCGCCTTTGTCGGTGGCCTGGAAGGCCGCGGAGTGACCCGGGAGCGTCTCTCGGGCTATCTCCATGTCCTTGAGGGCAGGGGCATCGAACCGCTCGTCCTCACCGGTCTGGCGACCAGAACCTTCGGGCGTCAGATGGCGGGCACCTTGCACCGCGAGCATCCCGACGTCGATGCGGTGGTCTGTTTCAACGATCAGGTGGCGCTCGGCCTGCTTTCCGGCTGCGCGGAAATAGGACGGACCGTCGGGTCGGACCTCAAGATCGTCGGCTTCGACGATATCGAGGACGTTGCGCATAGCTGGCCGGCTTTGAGCTCGGTCCACTGCGACATTGCCGGCTTTGGCAGGTTCATCGCGGAAACCGTCCTGGCCTGGCTGGAAGCGGGGACGGTGCCTCCACGGGAATATCGGGCCGAAGTATCGCTGGTGGTCCGCCAGTCGAGCAGCGGCAGACAGTGACGGTGCTGTCCCAGCGCCGAAGGCGTTGCCGAACAACAATCAAGCCGGTCAGGCGAAATGTCGGAGGAAAAAGATGAACGAAGTTCGCGTTGCGGTCCTGGGTGCGTCGGGCTGGATGGGGAAGGTTCATACCATGGCCTACCATACGTTCCCGCACTTCCTGGGGACATCCGCCGGCACGGCGCGCGTGGTGGCGCTGGTTGAGCACAACCCCGATCTTCTCAAGGATGCCGCGGTCCGCGCTCCGGGGGCCCGCATCGAAAGCAATTGGCAATCGGTCATCGCTGATCCCGAAATCGACCTGATCGACATCTGCCTGCCCGACAATCTCCACTACGAGGTCGCCAAGGCCGCCCTTCTCGCGGGCAAGCATGTGTATTGCGAAAAGCCCCTGGCCGACACCGCCGAACAGGCCCGTGAGCTGGCCGATATCGCCAAGGCCAAAAAGCTCATCACCCGGGTGGGTCATGCTTTCCCTCGCAATCCCGTCCACGATCTTGCTCGGGAAATCATCCAGTCCGGCGAGATCGGCGAGGTCACGCTGTTCAAGGGCTGCCAGCATGTCGATATGTATGCCGATCCGGGCGCGCCTTTCATGTGGCGGGCGGACGGCAAGCTTGCCCCCACCGGTATCGTGGGGGACACCGGCTCCCACGTATTCAGCTTCATGGATTTCCTGGTTGGTCGCGTGAGTGCGCTGGTGGCCGACAATATCATCACCACGGCGCAGCGCCCCATGGTGGCGGGCAGCAGCCTGGGGCAGGGGGGCGAGCTGACCGGCAAGGAAGCAATGGCCGAGGTCACCAATCCCGACGCCACCAACCTGCTCGTCAAATTCGCTAACGGCGCCAGTGGCATAGTAGACTTCAGCCGTGTGGCCATGGGGCGCAAGTTCAAGCAGACCTATGAGGTCTACGGAACCAGGGGCAGCATCGCCTATGACTATGACGAGGTGAACCGGCTGCGCTTTTATTCCAATGCGGACAGGGAAGGCCGCCGCGGCTTCCGCGAGATCGATGTTGGCACCGAGAACGAAACCTTCCGGGCCTTCCTGCCGCTACCCAATTTTGCGCTCGGCTACAATGAAAGCAAGATCATCGAAGCCTTCGAAGTGATCCGCTCGATCACCACGAATACGCCGGCATGGCCGACATTCGAAACCGGTCATCATATCTGCCAGATCATCGACGCGTGCATGGAGTCATCGCGGACGCGGAGCTGGGTGGATATTCCTCCAGCCACCCCCTGATGTCACGCAACTCCAGCAGCCGGGACGCCCCCCTCCGGCGCGTCGCCGATAGCCCACGCCCTCGGTGCCTTTCATGACCATAGACGTACCCCAATCCATTCTGGACGCGTTGACCGACGTCGACATGCCAAAGCTCGCCAATGAGCCGGCCTCCAGCGAAACCATCAGCCTGGGCAGCATCGATCTGCCGGTCTACCGTTTCGGCTGCGTGATCGTGGGCTCGGGCGCCGCAGGTTTGCGGGCCGCCGTCGAACTCAAGCGCCGCGGCGACAATGTCGCCGTTGTAAGCCAGAGCGCCTGGGGAGGCACCTCTGCTTGCTCGGGATCGGACAAGCAAACCCTGCACACCGCCAACACCTCCGACCATGGCGATGATTATCGGGCAATGGCCCGGGCGGTGCGCGCCGGCGGAGCCATGGACGAGGACACGGCCTATGTGGAAGCCGTTGGATCCGCCCGCATGATGGCTTCGCTGCAATTCATGGGCCTGCCGCTGCCGCAGGATCGCCTGGGCGGCACGCTGCGCTACCAGACCGACCACGACGAAGTTGGACGGGCCACCAGTTGCGGCCCGCGCACCTCGCGCCTGATGGTCAAGGTGCTGGCTGAGGAAGCGATCCGGCTGGCAATTCCGATCTACAACCAGACAACGGCCCTCAAGATCCTTACAGCCGGGCAAGGGACCGGGAAAAGCGTTGTCGGCATACTGGCATCGCGCGGGGCGGACAGGTCAGCAGCCAATCCGCTCGGGCTTGTGATCTTTCGCTGCAATGTGCTGGTTCTGGCGGCCGGCGGCCCGGGCGAACTTTATCGCGACAGCGTTTATCCCAATGGCTGTTTTGGCTCCCTGGGCTTGGCGCTCGAGGCCGGGATCGAACTGGTCAATCTCACCGAAAGCCAGTTCGGCATCAGCACGCGGCGCGAAGCATTCCCCTGGAATCTGTCGGGCACCTATGTGCAATCCATACCGCACATCTATTCCCTGGACGGCGAGGGCCGCGAGCATCACTTCCTGGCCCAGTATTATCGGACCACTCAGGAGCTCGCATCCAACCTGTTCCGCAAGGGCTATCAATGGCCATTCCATTCGACGCGCATGCTCGAGTTCGGCTCCAGCCTGGTGGACCTCGCCATTCATCGCGAAACGGCGGCCGGCCGGCGCGTGTTCATGGACTTCAACCGCAATCCCTTGCCCGTGGAGGGGGATCAGCCATTCGCGCTTGACCGGCTGGACGACGATGTTCGTCGCTATCTCGGTCATGCCGGGGCTACACAAGCCCTGCCGATCGACCGCTTGGCGCATATGAACCCCTTGGCGATCGAACTTTATCGGCGCTACAAGACCGACCTCGCCACCGAGCCGCTGGAGTTCGCCGTGAACAATCAGCACATGAATGGCGGCGTCATGGTGGACGTCTGGGGGAGAAGCAATCTTGCGGGATGTTATGCCGTCGGCGAAGCCGCCGGCACGCATGGTGTCACCCGGCCCGGCGGTGCGGCTTTGAATGCCGGCCAGGTATTCGGAACCCGCGCGGCCGAACACATCGCCGCTTCGGGCCATGCGAAATCTGCCCCGCTCGCCGACCCGGAGGGGATGGCACGCGCCGAATTCGAGCAACTTCAAAGCATTGTTCGCGCCGAGAGCCCAGTCACCGTGGCCTCGGTGAAAGCTGCGGTGCAGGCGCGCATGAGCGACAGCGCCGGCATTATTTGCGACGCCGATGGCGTGCGCACGGCGCTGGATGACGCGCGTTCCCTCAACGCCCAGATCCGCAGCCAGGGCATTTCGCATGGCCACGCAGCCGAGGCTGTCCGGGCTGCGCAATGGCACCAGATGGCACTGGCGTCCGAGGCAGTCCTGGCCGCCCTCGATTATTATATCGGCACTGGGGGCGGCAGCCGGGGCGCTCGGGCGATCTGCGATCCCATGGGCGAAGCTGCACCCGCGGTGAGGTCCGGAACCCTCGAGGCCTATCGCTTCCGCCAGGAGCGGGAAGAGCACAAGGCCGAACAGATCGTCTTGAGCTTCGATGGCACAAGGATGCAGATCGGCACCCGGCCAAACCGCACCTTCAACGAGAACGAGAAATCCTTCTTCGAACGAGACTGGCCAGCCTGGCTGACGGGCCGCATCTATGCGCACTGACCTCGACAAGGCCGCGTCCTCTATCCTGACTTCGACAGCGCATCTGCTCGCCAGTTGCGCCTCAAAGCAGTACCTCGCGCGGAGCTTTTGAAGCAGTCCGTGGCCTTGCCTGCTTTGCCCTTGACGCCTCTCAGCCGTTTGGGTAGGGCGATTTGGAACGTTCTAAATACGTGTGTTCGCTTCGGTGAAGCGGGGCGACGATGATGGCGATCAAAGCTCGGGTCGAGCGGAACGGCCGAGAAAAGCACTTGCCGGTGAGGAGAAACCGATGTCGCAAGCCTATGACTTCATTATCGTTGGTGGCGGCTCCGCCGGTTGCGTTCTCGCCGCGCGCTTGAGCGAAAATCCGGCCGCCAGTGTCCTGCTGCTCGAAGCTGGCGGGCGAGACTGGCATCCGTTCTATCATCTGCCTGCCGGCTTCGCCAAAATGACCAAGGGCATCGGCAGTTGGGGCTGGCACACCGTTCCGCAAAAGCACATGAACAACATGGTGATCCGCTACACCCAGGCAAAGGTGATCGGCGGCGGCTCTTCCATCAATGCCCAGATCTATACGCGCGGCAATGCCCTGGATTACGACGAATGGCGCCAGATGGGTTGCGTCGGCTGGGGATATGAGGATGTCCTGCCATATTTCCGGAAGGCCGAGGACAACGACACGTTCAATGATCGTTACCACGGGCAGGGGGGCCCGCTCGGGGTTAGCAAGCCCGCGGCTCCGCTGCCCATTTGCGAAGCCTATTTCAAGGCTGCCGGCGAACTCGGCATCCCTCGCAACCACGACATGACGGGTGAAGTCCAGGACGGGGTTGGCTACTACCAACTCACGCAGCGCCATGTCCGGCGCTCATCGGCGTCCATCGCCTATCTGGGCCCCATTCGCGGCAAGCGACCCAACCTGACCATTCGCACCGATGCGCAAGTGGCACGCATTGTCGTTGAGCAAGGCAGGGCAGTGGGCGTGGAACTTGCCGGTGAGGGCATCGTGCGTGCGGGCACTGAAGTCTTGCTATCCGCCGGGGCCATCGGATCGCCCCGGCTACTGCAGCTATCGGGTATCGGGCCAGCCGAACACCTTGCTGAAGTGGGGATTGATGTTGTGTTCGATCAGCCCGAGGTCGGCTCGAACCTGCAGGATCATCTGGACCTGTTCGTCATCGCTGAATGCACCGGCCCCCACACCTACGACAAATACGCCAAGCCCCACTGGTCCGCCGTCGCCGGACTGCAATATCTGCTGACCAAGACCGGCCCGGTGGCTTCCAGCCTCTTTGAAACCGGCGGCTTCTGGTATGCCGACAAGAATGCTCGCTCGCCCGATATCCAGTTCCACCTTGGCCTTGGTTCAGGGATCGAGGCGGGGGTGGAGGCGATGAAGCAGGGCGGCGTCACCCTCAACTCCGCCTATCTTCGCCCACGCTCGAGGGGTTCTGTCCGCCTGGCGAGTTCGGACCCCAAGGCCGCTCCGCGCATCGATCCGAACTACTGGGCCGATCCCTATGACAAGGAAATGTCCATCCGGGGCTTGAAACTGGCTCAGGAGATCATGAGTCAAAACGCTCTCAAGCCCTATGTGAAGGCCGAAAGGCTTCCCGGCCCAGGCGTCAAAAGCGATCAGGACTATTTCGAATATGCCTGCCGCCACGCCAAGACCGACCATCATCCCGCAGGCACGTGTCGCATGGGCCCCGATGAACGGGCGGTGGTCGATAACGAGCTGCGCTTCAACGGCATTACCGGCCTGCGAGTCATCGACGCCTCGATCATGCCCAGCGTGGTGTCTGCCAACACCAATGCCACGGCGATTATGATCGGTGAAAAAGGCGCGGATCTGGTGCGAGCCACCCACGGGCTCTAGGCGCTGCCGGATCGGCCCGAAAGTCGCCGGGACCAGCTGGATCAACCCAAGTGAGCTGCCAACGATCCTTCGTTGGCAGTCGAGCACCACGGCCGCGGCATCTGGCGCCGCCCGGCATTTTGAACGGCAGATCCGTTTGATAGGTCCAAAGCGCAGGCTGTCTCTCGGTCGCGGTGGGTTCTGGGCAGCTCTTGCCCGCAATCGCTTGTGCCGCCGCCAAGCGGGGACAGGACCGGGACAGGGACGGCAAATCATCACCAATCCAATCCCAACCAGGGACAACCATCGGCCATTCCATCATTCGCATAATATATATTATGGAACATAAATAGGCGCTGGGACTGTTGGCGGCAGATGCAAGCCTCTTGGAACGCCAGGCACCTACCTCGCAACCAGCCAACCATCTTGCCCTCGAACATCCGTCAACCGCGACAAGCCGTTTCCGATGTCGCTTGGCGCCAGAGAAGCCCGCAATGACGTGGCTGGGCCGACGCGCTCCGTTGCCGCCCCACCTCAACCGTGCTGTTACACCGGCTTGGCGTTACGCGTCATGAGCTTTGCCTGTATGATCACGACCACCAGGAGAAAGCCGCCGCGGATCACGGACTGCCAGTATGCGGAAAGAGAAATCCAGCCCATGCCGTTCTCGAAGTTGAGCATGTTGAACAGGATGCCCAAAAGCAGAACGCCCGCCAGCGTCGTGCCGACTGAACCGATGCCGCCGGTCAGCAAGGTGCCGCCGACCACCACCGCGGCGATGGCGAACAGTTCCCAGCCCACGCCCTCGATGGGCTGTCCGGCGCCGAACTGGGCGGCCAGGATCACACCCGCCAGGCCCGCCAGTCCGCCACTAGCCAGATAGGTCAGGAATTTTACCCGTTCAGTGCGCAGCCCCATCATATGGGTTGCATCCTCATTGCCGCCGATGGCCAGCACGGTGCGGCCCAGGCTTGTGAAATTGAGGACGATCGACCCCACCACATAGGCGATTGCCGCGATCAGCGCTGGGATGGGAAATATCCAGAGATTGCCCTGCCCGAGATTGGTGAACCCCGTTTCATAGGACACCGACACCGACTGGTTGCCCGCCAGCAGCAATGCCAGGCCGCTCGCCGCGAGCATGGTGGCGAGAGTGGCGATGAACGGCATGATGGCGAGCCGCGTCACGAGGATGCCATTGATGACCCCGATAATCAGCCCCGCCCCGATCCCGGCGGCAAGCCCCGGCACTACGCCGTAATAACTGCCAAATGCTGCCGCCACGCTGCCCAGCGCAGCAGTCGAGCCAACCGAAAGATCGATGCCGCCAGTCATGATGACAAAGCACATGCCCAGCGCCACAAGCGCGAACATGGAATTGTAGCGCAAAACGCTCATCACGTTGAACATGCCGAGAAAATTCTCGTACCGCCACCAGCCAAAGGCAATCAGCAGGATCAGCGCCAGGGCCACGCCATAAGTGCCGATTAGCCGGGCGGGGTTCACTTTATGGCTCATCGCATTCTCCCCTGCTGCTGCAGCCAGACCGCCGCCACGATGATCGCCGCCTGCACCACCAGCGCCGCCGCTTCCGGCACGCCATTTGCCAGCAGCGTGTAGCGCACCAGCTGGATGGTGAGCGCGCCCACGACGGTGCCCACGATGGTAGCCTTGCCCCCGACCAGCAGCGTTCCGCCCACCGCCACCGCGGCAATCGCGTCGAGCTCCATTCCCAGGCCAACCAGATTGGCATCGCTGGCGGAATTGATGGCGACGACAATCAGGCCCGCAATGCCGGCGCAAAAGCCGCTGATCGCATAAACGGCGAACTTGACCCGCCCCACCGGAATGCCGGCGAGTTCGGCGGCCTTTTCGTTGCCACCGGTCGCCAGGATCTGGCGGCCGAACACCGTGCGACGCAGGACCCAGGCGGCAATGAGGATCATCACCAACATGATGATGACCTGCACGGGAATGCCAAAGGGACGTCCCAGGCCGATCCACTGGAATTCGGACACGCGAAAGACCTGCAGATTGCCATTGGTCAGAACCTGGGCAATGCCGCGTCCGGCAATGAACAGGACCAGGGTGGCGATGATGGGCTGGATGCGCATGCTGGCCACCAGCCAGCCGTTGAACAGCCCCAGCATCGTCGCCACCGCCACCGCAGCAACCATGGCCACGGCCACCGACAGGCCGATATTGCTGACCGGCAAGATGGTGCCGAGGAAGATCAGCGGCGCCAGCGCCCCCGAAATGGCCATGATCGAGCCGACAGAAAGATCGATGCCGCCGGTGCCGATCACCATGGTCATCCCGATGGCGACGATGACGATGGTGCACACCTGTGTCAGGTTGACGTTCAGGGTTTGCAGCGTCGCGAAATTGCGGGTGAAGATCAGGTTGAACACGAGCAGCAGGCCCAGCGCGATCAGCGTACCGTAGCGGGCCAGGAACTCCAGCGGATCGAAAAAGCGGTCCCGCTTCACGGCCGCGGTGGAAACGGTGTCGCTCATCAGCTTGCCTGTTCGGTTCGAGTGGATAGGCCATGAGCCATGGCGTCGAGCACGCGGTCTTCTGAAATGGCCTCGCCCTCCAGTTCGGCCACCGTGCGACCTTCCCGCAGCACGAAGACCCGATCGGCGCCCTCCACCACTTCCTCCAGTTCCGACGAGATCATCAGCACCGCCAGGCCCTCGTCGGCCAGCTTGCGCACCAGCCGTTGGATTTCTCCCTTGGCGCCCACATCGATGCCGCGGGTTGGCTCGTCCAGGATCAGCAGCCGTGGATTGGTGGCCAGCCAACGCGCCAGCAGCACCTTTTGCTGATTGCCCCCGGACAGTTCACGGATCTTCTGGTTGGGCCCCGAACATTTGATTCCGAGCTGCTCGATAAAGCCTTCCACCAGTTCGCGCTGCCGCCCTTCGGAGACCACCCCGTTTCTGCTGATCTGGGGCAACAAGGAAAGGGTCATGTTCTCGGCCACGCTGAGCTCGGGAACGATACCTTCGAGCTTGCGGTCCTCGGTGACAAAACCGAGGCCCGCCAGGATCGCATCCTTGGGTCGCTGCGGGTCGTAGGGGCGGCCATTCAGCTCCATGGAGCCGCCGGTGGTCCTGTCGACGCCAAAGACCAGGCGGGCGGTTTCGGTGCGCCCTGCTCCCAGCAAGCCGGCAAAACCGACGATTTCCCCCCGCGCCACTTGGAACGACACATCGCGCACGGCATGCCCCGCCTTGAGATTGCGCGCCCGCAGGACGGTTTCGCCTTTGGGCCGCTGGGCGTCATCAAAGGCCGTCGCATGGCCATCGGCGCGCGAAACATCGCGCCCCAGCATGGCGGAGACCAGTTCGAGCTTGGCTATCTTGTCCATCTCGGCCACGCGCACCGTCTTGCCGTCGCGCATGATGGTGACCCGGTCGCACACTTCATAGAGTTCATCGAGCTTGTGGCTGACAAAGATCACCGAAACGCCATCGGCCTTGAGCTGCCGGATCACCTTGAACAGCACGGCCACCTCCCCCTCGTCGAGCGAAGAGGTTGGCTCATCCATGATCACCAGACGGGCCGAGAAGCCGATCGCCCGCGCGATCGCCACCATCTGCTGGGTTGCCGTGTTGAAGTCCATCAGCGGCCGGCGCACATCGATGCCAATCCCGAACGTTGCCAGGAGCCGTTCGGCCTCGGCGTGCATGGCGCCCCAATCCAGCAAGCCGAAGCGGCGCTGTTCGCGCCCAAGGCAGATGTTCTCCGTGACGGAACGGAGCGGGACGAGGTTGATCTCCTGATAGATCGTGCTGATGCCGCTGGACTGCGCCTCATGGGGCGAGCCGACCTCGAAAGGCTGGCCGGCAAAGCTCACTGTGCCAGCGTCCCGGCGGTGATAGCCGGTAAGCACCTTGATCATGGTGGATTTGCCCGCACCATTCTGGCCGATCAGCGCATGCACCTCGCCAGGCAGGATTTCGAGTGACGCGCCGGACAGGGCCGGAATCCCGGCAAAGCGCTTTTCGATGCCGGTCATCGACAGGAGTGGAGTTTGGGCCATGCCTCTGCCTTCGCGTTAGTGCATCTGCCCACCGGGGCGGGCAGATGCCTCGTGATTTGCCCTCAATAGGCGGAATCGAGCAGCTCGGCGGCGTTTTCGGGCGTATACATCTCGTCGGGATTGATGATCACCGGCGCGATTTCCTCGCCTGCGGCATAGGCCAGGGCCGTGTCGAACGCCTTGGGCCCGAAGCGTGGATTGCATTCCACCACGGCCTCAATCTTGCCATCCACGATCAGCTGCACCGCTTCACGGCCACCATCGATGGAAAAGACCAGGCAGTCGTCCCGGCCGGCCGTGCGGCCCGCAGCCTCCAGCGCCGCAATGGCGCCGATGGCCATTTCGTCGTTATGGGCATAGATGACATTGGCATCGGGATGCGCCTGCAGCAGGGTTTCGGCAACCTGGCGCCCGCGGTCACGCGCGAAGTCGCCCGACTGGGAGGCGACGATCTGGTAGTCGGAATGGTCGGCGAGGAACTCCTCGAAACCCCGTTTGCGGTCATTGGCTGGAGATGAACCGGTCGTGCCCTCGAGCTGGATGATCGTCTTCTTGTCACCCGCCATGCCCACCAGATATTAGGCGATGCGGCGGCCTTCCTCGACAAAGTCCGAGCCGATGAAGGTGATATAGTCCTCGCCCGGTTTGGCCAGGCTCTGGTCCACAT
>JAQGKH010000064.1 GCA_028290225.1 Devosia sp.
CATGTCGCGCGCATCCACACCGTGGTGCTGGCGGCCGGCATGGCAGCGTTCGGCATCGTCGCTGTGGTGGCGACGATGATGGTGGCGCTTTAGCCCGGTCGGCGTCAGGCAACTTCGCCCAGGCTGCTGCGCTGCTCGGGCGTGGTGTTGCGGAAGTGCTCCTCGATCGCTTCGATGCCGATTTCGTCCAGGCAGTGCCGAATGGGCGCCCAAAGCGCCCATTTCGGCTTGACCGCCCGCATGGTCAGTCGATCATCGACCAGGTCAAAGGTAACATTGGCAGCCTTGGCGAGGGCCAGGAATTGCGCCACCGCCAAGCCGGTGCTGGTTGGTTCGGGCCCGCCCGCCGGAGCGGCAACAATAAGCGCCTGATGCATTTGTCGTATCTCCACACAGTTGCCCGGAAAACGGGAGGGAGCGACAATTCGATGCAAAAGCGATGCGCTTACGGTTTACAACGTCTTAACAACCCGGCGCGCCAGGGAGCGTTCAGCGAGAAAGCGGCACTCGCGCCTGGAACGCACCATTGGCTGCATCTGCAACAGTCAGATCTAGGGTGATCGACCCTCGCGACAGTGCAAAGGTCACCCGGAAATTGCCACTCCGGGACTGGCGGCGATAATCCCGGCCCAGGGTAAAGCTTACCCCGTTGTTCTGGGCCCGGCCCACCACCGTGCCAAGCCCCGTGGCCGAAGCCTCGTAGCGCCCTTCGCGATCCGAATAAGCAATCGTGCCGCGCAGGGGAATGGTATCCCCCGCAATAACGCAGCGTCCTGAATAGCGCAGGCGCTGGGCCGTGGAGGATTGAACCTGCAACCGGCACGCCACGCTTTCGGTGGTTTCGCCGCGCAGTTCTCCGCGCCCCGTGAAATCCCCGACATGCTGCTGCAGGAAGGCATTTTCTGCCTGGCCCGCCCGGACAACTGGTACGGCCGAGGCGAAAAGGCAACCGACCGCGAGAATGGCGAGCATCAGGCGTCTTGAGAGTTTCACGGCAGCCTCCAGCCCAAAGCCCTTGGTTAACGGCACAACCGCGCCAAACGCTCCGAGGTTCCAAGAAGCCCCCGCATCGCCTGCCGCGCTGACCGCTCATGGCAAGTTTCGCTCCGTGCGGCAGTCTGTCCCGTTCGTTCCGGCATTCTGAATAGCCAGGACAATTTCCATGCGCCGCCCCTCTGGATGCAACGGATTGCCGCCGTCGCTTCTTTCATTGGGGATTCTTGCTCCGTGGGGGGTGAAAAAGCTTCGCCGCACCCCCATATCGCTCACCAATCGCTTAGAGGAGATCCCTGTCAATGTTCACTGCTCGCCGATTCCGGCTCGCCAGCGCCTTTGCCGCCCTTCTTGTCACTTTCTCCATGGCGGCCGTGGACACTGCCGATGCCCGCGCCCGCGGCAGCTTTGGCAGCCGGGGCACCCGCACCTTCCAAACCGCGCCGACCACCAACACCATCCCCAACACCGTAGCGCCGGTTCAACGCACCACGACGCCTGCCCAGCCGGCCCGCCCCAATGCGCAGACCCCCGCCGCGGCTCAGCCGCGTGGCGGTTTCCTGGGTGGTGTTGGCGGGTCGCTGATACGTGGCTTGATGCTCGGCGGCATGCTAGGCCTCCTGTTCGGCACCGGCTTCGGCGGGCTGGGCGGCCTGTTCAGCCTTTTGGTTCAGGTCCTGCTGATCGGCGGGGTCATCATGCTGGTGATGCGCTTCATGCGCGCCGGCTCGCGCCGTCCGGCGATGGCTGGTGGTCCTGACAATGCGCCGCGCACGGCCCTTGAGAACTTCGGCCGCAATCTGGGTGGTCTCGGCGGAGCGGCTTCGGCCGGCGCCACTCGCGCCCGCCCGGCCAACCCCGATGAACTGGGCGTCGGCCAGCGCGATCTCGATAGTTTCGAGCAACTGCTTGGCCAGGTGCAGACGGCCTATGGCGCGGAGGATTACGAAACGCTGCGCCGTCTCACCACGCCCGAGATGATGGGCTACCTTGCCGAACAGATGGCCGCCAACGCAACTCGCGGGCTGCGCAACCATCTCGCCGACATCAAGCTGCTGCAAGGCGACATCGCCGAAAGCTGGCGCGAAGACGGGCGCGACTATGCCACTGCCGCCCTGCGCTACAGTCTGAACGACTGGACGGTTGAACGCGCCACCGATCAGGTGGTCGAAGGCGATCCGGCGGCCCCCACGGAGGTCAGCGAACTGTGGACCTTCGTGCGCGAGCGTGGCGGCAACTGGAAGCTTTCGGCCATCCAGGAGGCTTGAACCTGAACGCCTGCTGCTGACAACAAGGGCCCGCCTCCATCCAGAGGCGGGCCCTTTTCTATCCCCGACAACCATTAGAACCAAACGAAAGCCCGCTCCCAACCGGAAGCGGGCCTGCTCACGCCGGCGATCGCGCTGTTACAGCAGTGCCCGGATTGCGGCCAGGGCTTCTTGCGCCTTGCTGCCATCGGGTCCACCGGCTTGCGCCATGTCGGGCCGACCGCCGCCACCCTGCCCGCCCATTGCGGCCGAGCCAGCGCGCACCAGCTCCACCGCCGATGCCTTGCCGATCAGATCCTCGGTGATCCCCACCGCCAGCCCCGCCTTGCCGTCTTCGGCCAGGCCGATAATGGCAACCACGCCCGATCCGACCTGCTTTTTGGTTTGATCCACCAGCCCGCGCAGATCCTTGGGCTGCAGCCCATCCACGATCCGGCCGATAAACGGCGTACCGTTGATGACCTCGACACTCGCGCTCCCACTGCCGCTGCCGCCGCCCATGGCCAGCTTCTGCTTGGCATCGCTCAGCGCTCGTTCCGAGCGCTTGAGTTGCTCCTGCAGCGCCGCGATGCGCTCAAGCACATCCTGGCTGCCGGCGCGCAGCAACCCTGCCGCGCTTTCCACGATCGCCACATGGGCATTGCCGCGATGCCGCGCCGCATTGCCGGTCAGCGCCTCGATGCGCCGCACGCCCGAACCGACGGCGCTTTCAGTGACCACCGAAACCAGACCGATATCACCCGTGCGCCGTACATGCGTGCCACCGCACAGTTCCACCGACCAGCCCAGCCCATTGCCGGTGGGCTCGCCCATGGCGACCACGCGTACCTCATCGCCGTATTTTTCGCCGAACAGCGCCCTTGCGCCCGATTCCTTGGCTTCTTCGACGCCCATCAGCCGCGTCTCGACGGGCGTGTTCTGCAGGATAATCGCATTAGCCAGATCTTCCACCTCGGCCAGCTCCTGCGCCGTTACCGACTTGGTATGGACGAAGTCGAAGCGTAGCCGCTCGGGCGAAACCAGCGAGCCCTTCTGCGCCACATGATCACCC
>JAQGKH010000077.1 GCA_028290225.1 Devosia sp.
AACAAGGGACTAGGACGGAGTAAATGATGCGCGTACTGCTGGTGGAAGACGACCCTACGACCTCGCGCAGCATCGAGTTGATGCTGACCCACGCGAACCTGAATGTGTATTGTACCGACCTGGGGGAGGATGGGATCGATCTTGCCAAGTTGTACGATTATGACCTGATCCTGCTCGACCTGAACCTGCCGGACATGTCGGGCCATGAGGTTCTGCGCCAATTGCGCCTGTCGCGGGTCGAAACGCCGATCCTGATCCTGTCGGGCTCGGACGATACCGAAAGCAAGATCAAGGGGTTCGGCTTTGGCGCGGACGATTACCTGACCAAGCCCTTTCACCGCGAAGAACTGGTTGCGCGCATCCACGCCATCATCCGGCGGTCCAAGGGCCATTCCCAATCGATGATTCGCACCGGCTTGGTGAATGTGAACCTTGATGCCAAGACCGTGGATGTGGCCGGGTCCTCGGTCCACCTGACGGGCAAGGAATATCAGATGCTGGAACTGCTGTCGCTGCGCAAGGGCACGACGCTGACCAAGGAAATGTTCCTCAATCACCTTTATGGCGGCATGGATGAACCGGAACTGAAGATCATCGACGTCTTCATCTGCAAGTTGCGCAAGAAGCTGTCGGTCGCCACCGGCGGCAAGAACTACATCGAAACCGTCTGGGGCCGCGGCTATGTGCTGCGCGAGCCCGATGAGAACGAGTATTCCGAAAGCGCCTGAGCTTTCTTTCCGCCCTTCCCTTGTGCAAAGGCCCGGTGCAGCGATGCGCCGGGCCTTTGCTCTTGCGGAACTCCCCCGGCCGGTTATCGTTAGCGTTGAACAACCGGGGCACACCACATGAGCAGTTCACTCGCGCAGCGTCTTCGCGAACCGCTGGTTCTGACTATCCTGATCATCGCCATTGTCGGCTGGATCGCCTTTCTTGCCGTCTGGATCAATTCCAGCGGCCAGAACAACCAGCTGCGCCAACAGATTGCCACGCTCACCGATGAGCGCAGCACCCTCCAGATGCAGCTGGGCGATCTGGAAACCGCCAGCGGCAATCTTGGTGCCATCGAGGAGCAGACCGCGGCGGCCCAGACCCAGCTCAACGAGCTTTCCGCCCAGCGTGACACCACCCAGCAGCAGCTCGATGCCACCGCTGCCGAACTGGCCACCACCACGCAAACACTCGCCGCCCGCCAGGCCGAAATCGGTGCGATCCAGCAGGAGCTGGCTCAAAGCGACCAGCGCCGGGCCGAAGCGGAAGCGGCCCGCGAGCAGGCCCAGAATGAAGTCATCGCCCTCAACGAGCAGGTGAGCGCCATCGGGCAGCGCCTGGAACAGGCCCGCGCCCAGGAGGCCGAAACCCGCGCCGCCGTGGCCCAGCTGACCGAGGAAGCCGCCGCCGTGACCGACCAGCTGTCCCAGGGCGAACAGCAACTCCAGGCCGCCCGCGGCCAGGAAACCGAGATCCAGGCCCGCCTCGCCGATATTGCCGCCCAGACCGAAACCACCGGTGCCCAGCTGGCCGATCTGCAGGCCCAGATCGCTGATCTGCAAACCCAGCGCGATCAACTGGCTCAGGATGTCGCGGCCTACCAGACCCAGCGCGATGAACTGCAGCCCCAGGTGACCGAACTGACCGATACCCTGGCCGCCCGCAGCCAGGAACTGTCGGAACTCGAAAGCCAGATCGGCGCTGCGACTGCCGAGCGCGACGCCGCTACGGCCGCGCTGGTCGGCCGCTACGAGGCTAACGCTGAAGGGCAGGCCGGCGGCCTTGCCGTGGTGCTCAACGACGACGACACCTTCACCATGACCGACCGGCGCGGCCGCACCGTATCGGGGCGCTACACCAACGCCGAGGGCAACCTGACCTTCACCGAAGCCACCGGCAATATCGGCTCGGCCACTTTCCCCATGACCTGCCCGATCGAGGGCGCCGGCCCCGCCTTCAGCATCGGCGAAGCGCCCGGCTGCGTTCTGGCCGGCACCAGCTTCACCCGCACGCCCTAGAGCTTGCAGCCCAAAAACAGCAAAGGCCCGGGCGGTAACGCCGGGGCCTTTGCTGTTTTTGGCATCACCGATGCGTCAGGCGGCCTGTTCCAGGTCGAACTTGGTTTCCAGCACGGTGCGGTCGAAGGGCTTCATCATGTAATCGCTGGCCCCCGCCTTCAGTGCCATGGCAATGGCACCGATATCGTTCTCCACCGTGCAATACACCACATGCGGCTTGTGCCCGCCCACATAGCCGCGCAGATGCTTGAGGAATTCCAGCCCGCTCATGATGGGCATGTTCCAGTCCAGCAAGATGGCGTCGGGCATTTCCTGGCGGCACTTGTCGAAGGCTTCCTGCCCGTCTTCGGCTTCGTCGACAATGTAGTCCATGTCCTCGAGAATGCATCGCGCCACTTTGCGCACCACGCTCGAATCATCAACGATCAGGCACGACCTCATCACACTTGTTCCCGGCCAGGACGCTTTGGCGCCAACTATGGCCGGCAACTGCCTACGGAATGGTTAGCGGCTCTGTCACGTTTACGGCTTCGGCGGCCGGCTTTGGCACCGCCCGCAGAAAGAACACGCCCTCTTCCAGCCCGATGCTGATCTCCATGTCGGTCATGCGGGCTAAAAGCCCGGTATAGAATGGCTGGATGCCGCGCGCATCCACCGAGCCCTCCTCGGGCATGCCCGACAGCAGTCCGGCGGCGCCCGATGGCACCAGCGTTTTTTGCCGCTTCTCCGGATCGCTCCGGGAGATGAACTCGAACACCTCGGCGCCGGCCGGCCCGGTGATGCTCGCCTTGACCAGGCCGCCCCGCGGCACCGAGCCGGC
>JAQGKH010000084.1 GCA_028290225.1 Devosia sp.
GGCGAGCGAGATGCCCAGCACCCGCAGCACATCTCCGGGCGCCATGTCGGGGCCGGTGACAAAGGCGTCGAACACGATCACCGGCCAATGCCACAGATAAAGCGCATAGGAGATGAGCCCGAGATAAACCAGCACCCGCCATTCCAGTGCCCGGCCAACCATCGTGCCTTCGCCCCAGCCGATCAGGAGGGCTGCGCCCAGCACCGGGGGCAGGGCGTTGAGCCCGGGAAAGGCGCTGGCTTCCGTCAGGTAGAACAGCGGCGCCAGCACCAGCACCAGCCCCGCCCAGCCCAGGACTTCGCGCCACAGTCGCGAGCGGATCGGCGCCATCGGCACCACCGCCAGCAAGGCGCCTACGCCCAGCTCCCAGGCCCGGGTCGGCAGCATGTAAAAGGTGAAGATCCGGGCCAGCTGCGTGCCGACCACGCTCAAGGCCAGCGAGCCGATCACCAGCGCCACCAGCACCGGCACGAGGTAAGGCCGCGCCCACCGATGCAGCGCCCACAGCAGCACGGGGAAGACGATATAAAACTGCTCTTCCACCGCCAACGACCAGGTGTGGAGCAGGGGAATGCCATTGGCCGGCGCATCGAAATAATCGGTGGTCAGGTAGAAATAGATATTGGACACGAACAGCGCCGTCGCGGCAGCCGTTTCCCCCAGCGCCTGGAGCTCGAACGGAAACAGCACGAAGTGCCCGGCCACCAGCACGGCCAGCACCACGATAAACAGCAGCGGCACGATGCGCAGGATGCGGCGGCGGTAGAAGTCGATGATCGAGAAGCGGTTCTGGTCAAGTTCGCGCGTGATGATCGAGGTGATCAGGTAGCCCGAAATCACAAAGAAGATGTCCACGCCCACAAAGCCGCCGCTCAGCAGCGTCACCCCGGCGTGGTAAAGCACCACCGGAACAATGGCGAGGCTGCGCAACCCATCGATATGAGGTCTGTATTGAATGGGGGGACCCGGACGCGCAGGAAGACTGGATACGTACTAGCCCGTAAAGGCCGGACCTGTCCACGATCGCGGTCAGGCGCGGCGCTCATCTTATCCCCGCATGGTTTACGCCGGTCGATAACAGGTCTCCACGTTTTCCCGGAGAACGCCGATGACCGACCGTTTCGAAAACCACGCCAAGGGCCTCAACAGCCCGGCCAGCCACGCCTTCCCCATCATCCCGCATGACGCTGAACCGCTGATCGAATCCACCCGCGCCCTTTATGTGGGCGGCGGCGGTACGCTCAGCGTGGTGCTGGTTTCGGGTGCCGAAGTGGTGTTCGCCAATCTGGGCAATGGGGCCCTGCTGCCCATCCGCGTGGCGCAGGTCAAATCCAGCGGCACCACGGCCACCCAGTTGCTGGGGCTGGTGTGACATGCTTGACCTGAGCCTTTCCCTCCCGGCGGATGCGGTGCGTCGCCCCGGTCGCGCCGCACCAGTCCCGGTGGCCGTGCCGCCGCCCGCCGGACTGCTCTACACCCCAGCGGTCACCGTGTTCCGCGATCAATACGGCGTCTATTCCCACGATTTCGACCCAATGGCGGCCAAGCCCGTGCCCACCCACACCGTTTATGTGGGCAAAGGGGGCGACAACGCAGCCGATGGCCTGAGCTGGGCCACCCGCATTCGCTCCATCAAGCAGGGCCTGGTGCGCGCCGGCGCCTTGGGCACTGCCGGTGCGGGCACCCGCATCCGGCTGCTGGTCGAGGCGGGGCGGTACCGCTTTTCCGAGCAGGACCAAGCGGGCATTCCCGATAGCTGGGCCGGCCAGTCCTGCCAGCGCAATTTGATCATCGAGCCCTGCGACGCCAGCGGCAATCCGACCCCAGCGGGCCGCATCCGCTCGATCCATGATCAGCCCATGCCCCCGTTCCAGGCGGTGGCGGGCTCCAGCACCGTTCATGTCTCCACCTTCACCGCCGAACGCGTCAGCTCCTGCGTGTGGGACGAAGCCCATGCGGATCGCTGGGGCAACCCGCTTTGCGCCCATCATGCCCCCCATTGGGCGCCGCCTATGCCAGCGAAGCGGCCGTGACCGCGAGCCTTGAGGACATGCACGCCGCCCATGGCGAGGGGGCCTGCTGGCTCGATGCCGCCAACAAGAAGCTTTATGTGCGCCTGCGCGACGGCCGCGCTCCTGATGCGCGCCTGGTGGTGGGCCGCGGCACCGATGACAGCGTCGGCAATCCCGCCGATTGGAACATCTATTACGGCGCCATCTTCGGCAATTCGGCCACCCTGTGGGCCAGCCGCCTCGATGCCTGGGGCGGCGGCGGTTTTTACCTTTATCCCGATTGGGGCAGCAATCGCCGCGCCACCATCGTGCTGGATCGCTGCGATGCGCTTTACAGCGCCAATGCCGGGTTCTTCGTGTTCGATGCCGCCAATCTGGTGCTGCATCGTTGCCGCGCCGCCTATTGCGTCAATGATGGCGTCGCCTACAACCAGCCCGGTTTTGGCACCTACAATCCCGATGCCGCGTTCACCGGCGCCATTGCCGGCACCACGCTGACCGTATCGGCCCTGGCTGCTTCGGCCGCCGGCGTGCTCGATCTAGGCATGGTGATCGCTGGCACCGGCGTTGCCGCGGGCACCAGGATCACTGGCAAGGGCACCGGCACCGGCGGCGCCGGCACCTACTTCGTCACGCCGGGCCAGACCGTTTCAAGCACCGAGCTCACCGGCACCGGCGGCCTGGGCGGGCATCGCTTCCATGAACTGGATTGCGCCTTCCTGTGGTGCGGCAACAACAGCCGCGCCGATACCTCGCGCAATGCCAGCTCGGCCCACATCAACTGCGTCGGCATCCGGGTCAACAGCCGGGCCCTCCAGACGCAGAACCGCGCCTTCCACGATATCCAGAACGCCAAGTCCTGGAACCTGGGCTGCATCGGCCAGGCCTGTCGGCAACCGGGGCCCCAAAGCGCCGCCTTCGCCTCGGGCTACGACCCCCATAGCGGGGAAACCGCCGAAATGTGGCTCGACGGCTGCCTGAGCCTTGGCAACGCAGCCGATCTGCAGGCTTATCGCGGCGGCATGCTCTTTCTCACCAACATGGGCGCCCTCGCCGATTTCAAAACCGCGACTAATGGCGCCTCCAGTATAAACCCGTACTGAAAACGGCCACGAAGCCCCCTCACCCTGACGCGGTGTTCACCGACCCGGGACGATCGCCATGTCACTCCAGCCGCTTCCGCTTGGCATAGTCGCGGGGGCGGCGTTGTTCTGCAGCGTGGCTGTGGCCCAGGACGATCCCTGCCGGGATGGGCTGGTCCGGCGCCATGGCGAAATCGCCGTCACCAACAATGTCTGGAACCGCGACGGCGTCGCGGGCACCCAATGCCTGACCGCCAATGGCTGGACCTGGAATTGGCCCGATATCGGCGATGGGCGGGTCCGCTCCTTTCCTTCGCTTTACACCGGCAAGCAGCCCTGGGCACCCGGTCGGGCGACTAATGGTTTTCCCCGGCAGATCGGGGCGCTCCAGCAGCTCTCGGCCAAGGTGGACCTGCAGGTAAAGTCCTCGGGGGTCGGCAACACCACCTTCGATATCTGGATCATCGAGGACCCCCAAAAAACCGGTCGCGCCAATATCCGGGCCGAACTGATGATCTGGCTGGACGGCAATCTGCCGCCCTTCGGCACCAGCCAGGGCATTTTCACCGTGGATGGCCGGCGCTACGAATTGTTCCTCAACCCAGGAGAATGGACCTATGCCGCCTTTCTTCCCGTCACGCCCGATACCAGCGTGACGGTTTCCGTGTCCGCATTTCTGGAGTTGCTGGAGGAGCAGGGCCTCGTATCCGACAGCTGGTATATCGGCAGTGTCGAGCTGGGCAATGAAGTGGTGAGCGGCACCGGACAAACCGTGGTGCGCCAGTTCGAGCTGGACGTGCGCTAGCCCGTTCAGGCCTTGTTGCCCGAGCGCCGCCCCCGGTCCAGCAAGCCGCGCAGCTTGCGTCGAAGGTCGCGGGGCATGCCCCAGATCGACAGGAACGCGAACAACTGCCTGGCCGTCGGTCGGCCCTTTTGCCAAGCCGCCTTGAGCAGGGGAACGGCTGCCCCCTTGGCGCCGCGCCCCTGCGCATCGCGCGACACCACCGTCAGCAAAAAGCCGCTATAGCCGCGTGGCGACAGCAATGTACCCAAGCTATTGGCCCAATCCAGCGAGCGCTGCCAGCCATAGGCATGGCTCAGCGACGGCCGGGCCTGGTCGCGATAATGCAGCACCAGGGGCTCGTGGACGGTCAGCACCTTCATCCCGAACTGCTTGGTAGCCCGCAACACCAGCTCCCACTCCTCGTGGCGCGTTCCGGCAAACGGCAGCGCCAGCAATAGATCGCGCGGTGCGAGGATGGAGGAGGTTTGCAGAAAGCCTTCTCCGCGCTTGAGCCAGCTGCGCCGATCAAACATCCATTCGTCGAACGGCACCGATCCATCATAGGGCTGGCTCGGCATCACCGTCTTGCCATAGGGCGCGATCACCCAGGACAGGGTCGAAATGATCACTGGGCCGTTCTGCGCCACCGCCATCTGTCGTTCGAGCTTGGTGGGCAGCCACTCGTCGTCGTCATCGAGGAAAGCGACCCAGTCCGCTCGGCTCTCCTGCACGCCCCGGTCACGCGCGCGGCCAGCCCCTGCTTGCTGCGGATTGACCAGCACCCGCAGCCGCGGGTCGGCTATTCCGGCGAGCCTGGCCACCGTTTGCGGATCATCCCCATCCACCACGACGATGATCTCGATATCGGTCAGCGTTTGCGCTGCCACGCCGACGACGGCCCGCGCCACCAGCTCGCTCCGGTCAAAGGTCGGGATCACCACGCTCACTTGCGGCATCAGACAGCGCTCCTGCCAACACATTCA
>JAQGKH010000091.1 GCA_028290225.1 Devosia sp.
GCCGCCCATTCACGAGTCAGGGACAGTTGCGCACCCTTGGCAGCGGTGTAGCCGCTGGTGTTGCCCTGCCCGGTCACCGCGGTCTTGGACGAAATATTGACGATGGAACCCCTGGTCTGCCGCAACGCCTCAAGGCAATGATGGGCCAGGGCGAAGTAGTGGATCAGGTTCTTTTCGAGCGAGCCTCGGAAGGCATCGGGGCCGGCATCCAGCCCTACTCCGTCATTGACCCCGGCATTGTTGACGAGCCCATCGATCCGGCCATAAGCGGCGAGGGTTTCGGCGACGGCGGCTTCACAGGCCGCATCATTGCCGAGATCGAACTTGATCAGGCGCGCCTTTGGTGAGAGCCCGAGCAAGCGGCCGCGGAAATCCTCCGAAAGCTCGCTGCGCCCAAACACCACCGGAATAGCGCCTTCGGCGGCGAGGCCCAACGTAATGGCACCCCCGATGCCCGCGCCGCCACCGGTAACTATGAAGACCTTGTCCTTGAGTTGCAGATCCATGCTCAACCCCTGAACTGGTAGGCTTGAAGCGAAGCAGGCTTCATCTCGATGGAAAAGCCTGCTGCTGTGGGCGGCATATAGGCGGCGTTCTCGATCACGCAGGGATCGACAAAGTGCTCGTGCAGATGGTCGACATACTCGATCACCCGGCCCTCCTTGGTGCCCGAAACCACGAGATAGTCGATCATAGAGAGATGCTGCACGTATTCGCAAAGCCCCACGCCACCGGCATGCGGCCAGACAGGTAGGTCGTATTTGGCGGCCATGACGAGCACGGCAAGCACCTCGTTAAGGCCGCCCAAGCGGCAGGCATCGATCTGGACGATATCGATGGCACCGTCCTTGATGAACTGCTTGAACATGATGCGGTTCTGGCACATCTCGCCGGTGGCAACCTTGACCGGATAAACGGCCTCGCGAATGGCCTTGTGGCCCGAAACGTCGTCGGGGCTGGTCGGCTCCTCGATGAAATACGGCTTGAAGCGGGCCAGCGCATTGACCCAATCGATGGCCTCGCCCACTTCCCAGACCTGGTTGGCGTCGATCATCAGGAAGCGGTCGGGGCCCATGATGGAGCGGACGATTTCGAGGCGGCGCATGTCGTCCTCGCGGTCGCGGCCGACTTTCATCTTGATGTGGTTGAAGCCCTGCTCCACGGCTTCCGTGGCGAGGCGCGTGAGCTTTTCGTTGGAATAGCCCAGCCATCCGGCGCTGGTGGTGTAGCACTGATAACCTTCGGCGCGCAGCGTCGCCATGCGTTCGGCCTTGCCCGCTTGCGCCTTGCGGAAGATGGCGAGTGCTTCTTGGGGCGTGACCGCGTCCGTGAGGTAACGGAAATCGATGATGGAGACGAGCTGCTCAGGGCTCATCTCGCCCACCAACTGCCAGACGGGCTTGCCCGCCTGCTTGGCGAGCAGGTCCCAAACAGCGTTGACTACGGCGCCGGTCGCCAGATGCATGGCGCCCTTGTCGGGGCCGATCCAGCGCAGCTGGCTATCGCCGGTGACATGGCGCCAGAACCGCCCGGGATTCGCACGGATCCAGTCGAGCTCAAGGCCGACCACGCGCGAGCGCAGCGCTTCGATGGCGGCACAAACCACCTCGTTGCCCCGGCCAATGGTGAAGGTCAGGCCATGACCGGCAAGATCGTCGCTGTCGGTCTTGAGGATGACATAGGCGGCAGAATAATCCGGATCGGGATTCATGGCATCCGAGCCGTCGAGCTGCTCGGAGGTGGGGAAGCGCAGGTCAAGAACCTGCAGGTCAGTGATCTGGCTCACGAGGGTCTCCGATCAGGCGTCGTGGAGCGGGGATAGCGTAGGCGCTGGCCCCAAGTATGAACCGCAGGCGAAAGCCCCAGTTTCTTTGGCTTCCCTCCCCCCTTAGGGGGGAGGGAGCGATCGTGGCGACCGCTGGCGTTGGCTTAGTCGTAGAGCACCGCGGCGATCTCGGGATCGTCCATGTTGGTGGCGTCGTAGTAGAAGAAGCCGGTATCGATGATGTCGGGCAATTCGCCGCCATCAAGGGCCGTAACGGCGGCCTTGACGGTTTCGTAGCCGATACCCACCGGGTTCTGGGTGATGGCGCCGTTCATCAGCCCGCTCTCGACCATGCCCTTTTGCGCTGCGCCCGAGTCAAAGCCGATCACCACAACCTGGCTGTTCAGTTCCTGCTTGCCATTGGCAACGCCGATGGCCGAGCCTTCATTGGTGCCGAAGATGCCCTTGAGATCGGGGTTGGCAAGGAGGATCGACTTGGTGATCTCGGTCGATTGCAGCTGGTCGCCGCCGCCATACTGGACGGAAACGATCTCGATATTGGGATAGGCTTCGGCGATGCGGTTGACGAAGCCGTCGCGGCGATCGATGCCGGTGCGGCTGGTCTGATCATGGGCAACGACGGCGATCTTGCCTTCTTCGCCAATGAGTTCGGCCATCTTGTCGGCCGCGAGCGCGGCAGCAGCGACGTTGTCGGTGGTGGCGGTGGTCAGTGGAATGTCGCTGTCGACGCCAGAGTCAAAGGCGATCACTGGGATGCCGGCATCCTTAGCCTGCTGCAGCAGGGGTGTTGCGGCCTGGCTGTCTAGCGCGGCAAAGCCGATGGCGGCCGGGTTGCGCGACAGGGCCGCCGCAAGCATGTCGATCTGGCGATCGACTTGGGTCTCGTTGTCCGGCCCTTCGAAGGTGACGGTGACGCCGAGTTCAGCACCCGCCTTGTCGGCGCCGGCCTTCACCGCCTGCCAGAACTGATGCTGGAAGCCCTTGGAGATCAGGGCGATTTCGCGGGCTTCCTGGGCAAAGCTGGCGCCGCCGGAAACCAAGAGAGCAAGGGCGCTGATGGCACCGAGCAGAGTACGTCTGGTAGTCATGATTCCTCCCAAAGGATTTGGTTTTGAACAGGCAGTGAGGCTTGGGTGCCTTCTTGGTTTTGGCGCCGGCGGCGCGGGACGGCTGTCGGCGCCTATAATTTACGGCGCCGCAGGATGTCGGCGAAAACGGCCAGAATGATGATTAGCCCGGTGACCACGGTTTGCCATTCCTGGGCCACCGACAGGATGCGCAGGCCATTGGCGAGCACGGAAATGATCAGCGCCCCAATCAAGGTGCCGAGCACGGTGCCGCGCCCTCCGCTCAGCGAGGTGCCGCCGATCACCACTGCGGCGATGGCGTCCAGTTCATAGCCCTGTCCTAGGGCGGGCTGGGCGGAATTGAGCCGGGAGGCGATCAGCAGGCCCGCGATGCCGACTACGCTGCCGGCCAGCGCATAAACGCCGATTTTCCAGCGGTCGACGTTGACGCCTGACAGGCGCACGGCTTCCTCGTTGGAGCCCAGGGCAAAGGTGTAGCGGCCTAGCGCGGTTTTGCTCAGCACAAAGCTGATGACGATGGCCACCAGAAACAGGATCAGCACACCGTTGGGGACGGGCAAGGCCGGGATCACTGAGCCGATCAGCGAGCCCTGCGCGATCTGGGTAAAGCCGGGCGTGTTGTTGAAGTAGATGGGCTTGGTGCCCGAGATCACCAGCGACAAGCCCTTGAGGATCAGCATCATGCCCAGCGTGGCGATGAATGGCGGCACCTTGAGCTTGGCAACGATGGTGCCGGAGATGAGACCACTGACAGTGCCGGCCAGGATGGCGCCAAGGACGCCGACCGGAAGCGGCATACCATTGTTGGTGAGAAGGACGCCCGCAATCACGGCGCAAAAGGTCATCAGCGTGCCGACCGACAGATCGATGCCGCCGGTGATGATGACAATAGTGGCGGCGATGGCCAGAACGCCGTTGACCGAGGTCGCCTGCAGGATGGCGAGAACATTGGCCGTTTGCAGGAAATTGGGCGAAGCCAGGCTGAACACGACAAGCAGAACGATCAGCCCGGAAAAGGCCAGCAGCTTATGATAGGCACCCGATGAGCGGATACCAGCCAGCAGGCTCGGGCGATCAGAGGTGGCGATGGTGCTCATGAGGCAGCTTTCCGGTTGGGTTCGCTGGTCTCTACAGCGCTCGGGCGCAGCGTGGCCAGACGCATGATGTCCTGCTGCGGGGCACCGGCGGGGAGAAAGCCGGTCAGCCGGCCTTCGCACATCACGGCGATGCGGTGGCTGAGGCGCAGCACTTCGGGCAGTTCGGACGAGATGACGATGATGGCGCGACCTTGCGCGGCAAGGGCGTTCAGGAGCTTATAGATCTCGGACTTGGCGCCGATATCGATGCCTCGCGTTGGTTCATCAAAGATCAGGATGGGGCAATCGCGGAGCAGCCATTTGGCGATAACCACCTTTTGCTGGTTCCCGCCGGACAGCAGGCGCGCTTCCTGCGTATCGGAAGGCGTCTTGATCGCCAGCTGCTTGATGAAGCCTTGCGCTGTTTGGCGCATGGCGCCATCACGCAGCACGCCGGCCGCGCCGGTGAAGCGCCTGAGGCTCGCCAAGGCGATGTTGTTGCGCACGTCCATGCCCGTCGCGAGGCCGAAATGCTTGCGATCCTCCGACAGGTAGCCGATGCCTGCCCGGACGGCATCCTGGGGCGAGCGGATGGTGACCTTGGTCCCGTCCACCAAAATCTCGCCAGCCTCGAGCGGATCGGCGCCGAAGATGGCACGGGCGACTTCGGTACGCCCTGCCCCCATCAGGCCGGCAAAACCCAGGATCTCGCCCTTGCGAACGGCAAAGCTGACGTCACGGATTTCGCGGCCGCGGCTGAGACCCCGCACTTCCAGGGCGACCGGAGCCGCCGCGGTATCGGGCACTACAGCGGTTTCATTGGAGAGCGTTCGCCCGACCATCATCTGGATGATGGTTTCGATCGGCGTCAAGGCTGCCGGGACCGTGCCGACATATTCGCCGTCGCGCATCACCGTGACACGGTCGGCAATGCGCTTCAGCTCGTCCATCTTGTGGGAAATATAGACGATGCCGACGCCTTCGGCCTTGAGGCGCTCGATGATGGTGAAGAGCTCATTGATCTCGGCGTCGTTAAGCGCGGCGGTGGGCTCGTCCATGATCAGGACGCGCGATCGATAGGACAATGCCTTGGCAATTTCCACCATCTGCTGCTTGGCGATGGTGAGGCTTTCCACCGGAACGCGGGGGTCGAGCGCCAGGTTCATGGAGCGGAAGATCGCTTCGGCGTCACGGTTGAGCGCTGCTTCATCGAGCAGGAAACCACGGCGGGGCTCGCGGCCGATGAAGATGTTCTGGGCAGCCGTCAGGTCCCGCATGAGCGCGAGTTCCTGGTGGATGATACTGATGCCGAGCGCCTGCGCCTCGCGGGGGCCGGAGATGGTCGCGGGCTTGCCGTCCACCAGGATTTGGCCGGTATCGGCGCTGTAAACGCCCGAAAGGATCTTCATCAGGGTCGACTTGCCGGCGCCGTTTTCGCCCATCAGGGCATGCACCTCGCCGGACAGCAGTTCGAACTGGGCGCCTTTGAGCGCCCGCACCCCCGGGAAGGACTTGTCGATGCCGGTCATGGATACAAGAGGGATCATCGCGTGGCTCCCGGCGGCAGGCGATAAAAGCAGGCGGCGTTGTTGCCCAGAACCGCCGCGCGCTCGCTGGCGGAAAGCTCGGCCAGCAGGCGATCGGTGACTTCGGTCCAAAAGGCGAAAGGAGCCGCCAGGGTCAGCACTGGCCAATCGGACCCCCAGAGCAGCCGATCGGGACCGAACCATTCCAGCAGGCGGGCGACAACAGGGGTAAGCGTGGCCACTGCCGTATCGACGTCCCGTCGTTGTTCCGGCGCCATTTCGGTGAGAAGGCCCGAAAGCTTGCAACAGACCCGTGGCTCGCGGGCGAGCGCGGCCATGCCGTTTTCCCAGAGGGCATGGCGGGGGTCATCGGCAGGTGCCGCGAGCGCGGGTTTAGCGGCATGGTCGATCACCATGGGCAGGTCCGGACAGGTGCCGGCGAACCGCCGGAGCGCGGCGAGATGCTGGGGCTGCACCAGGGCATCGAAGCTCAGACGGTGCTCGACCAGCGCTGCAATGGCGTCCTGGCGCGGCTGGGTCGCAATCCAGTCGGCATCGGACAGGTCCTGCAGCATGGGGCGCACCCCCTTGAACAAGGGCGAATGCGCAAGATCGGCAATGGTGTCGGGCGCCTGGGCCGAGGAAAGGTCCACCCAGCCTACAACACCCGCGGCCCAGGGGTCCGCCGCGGCCAGGTTCAGCAGAAACCCCGTCTCCGCCACCGTAGGAGCCGCCTGAACGAGGATGCGGCGGCCGATGCCAGCCTTGGAAGCAAGTGGATCAAGATCAGCCGGACGCCAATCGCGATAGATTGGCGCCAAGGCGCGTGCGTCCGGGCGCAGCCAGCCGTAGTCGCCCCGGTCGAGGCGCCAGAAGTGGCAATGGGAGTCAATGCGTTCGG
>JAQGKH010000098.1 GCA_028290225.1 Devosia sp.
CGATTCGGTCGTCGCAGCCGAGCAACGCGACGCAGATTAGGAGAGCAATCGTGCCCTTGCGCTGGCAGGAAGTGGCTGTGCCACTCGTCGTCATCATCTTCCTTCTGGCTCTCAAGCACGTACCGGCCACGGCGGGCCTGCCGTTGTCCCGGGCCGCCGGTGTAGTCGCCTTTGGCTATGCGGCGTTCCTAGCACTGCGCCTGGTGCAGGGTGAAGACGCCCTTGAAATCGACGGCTGGTCAGAACTGCGCCCCGCCATGGTCGAATATTTTGCCTGCTACGGGGCCGCGGCACTTTCACTTGTGCTGATGTCGGCCGTGATCGTGATCGGCAGCACCAGGGCGGTCGATCCGACCCAGATGATCGCGGCATTTGCCGCTTCGGTGTTGCTCGGGGCAGGGGCCTTCGGCATCGCTGTCGGCGGGCTCTTCACCAAGGTCCGCTGGAACAATTCACGGCTGGAACACCGAACGGCGTTTGGCCGCGAAACCAGGATCGTCTGGTCCGACGTGCGCTCGGTGCGGCCCAACTGGCGCGGCATTACCATCGCCACGGCTGACCGGCAAAGCATCACCTTTTCCCAATTCCACTCGGGCGCCGCGCAACTGGCGCGTCACGCCAGCAACCGCGCCCGCCGCAACAGCGAAGTGGCTACCAAGGCTTTCGCAACGCTCTGAGCGGGCCATGGATAAGGGCTGACTTGGGTGCGGGGCTCTGGTCAGGCCGAGTTGGCTCGGCTAGTTTGCCCCGAACCTTGAGCTCCCGATGAACCAGCCTTTTCTTCCCCGCACCGCTCGCACTGTCTGCCCGCACGATTGCCCCTCCGCCTGCGCGCTGGATGTTGACCTGCTGGGCCCGGGCACTATTGGCCGGGTCCGCGGGGCCAAGGATGACCCCTATACGGCCGGCGTGATCTGCGAAAAGGTCAGCCGTTACAGCGAGCGCATCCACCATCACGATCGCCTCACACAACCCTTGCGCCGGGTCGGCCCCAAAGGGGCGGGGCAGTGGGCACCAATCGGCTGGGATGAGGCTCTGGATGAGATCGCCAGCCGCTTCAGCGCCGTCGAGGCCGAATGGGGCGCTCAAAGCATCTGGCCCTATTATTACGCCGGAACCATGGGCCATGTGCACCGCGACGGCATTGACCGCCTGCGCGCGGCCAAGGGCTATTCGCGCCAGTATGACACGATCTGTACCGGCACCGCCTGGCCCGGTTACATCGCCGGTACCGGAATGCTGGGGGGCGTCAACCCCGAGCAGATGGCGGAAAGCGATTGCGTGGTGATCTGGGGCACCAATGCGGTGCATACCCAGGTCAATGTCATGACTCACGCCATGCGGGCCCGCAAGGAGCGCGGGGCCACCATCGTGGTGATCGACATCTACCAGACCGCCACCATGCACAAGGCCGATCTCGGCCTGATGCTCCGCCCCGGCACCGATGGCGCCCTGGCGCTGGCCACAATGCATGTGCTGTTGCGCGACGGTCTGGCCGATCGCGCTTACATGGCCCGCTACACCGATTTCAGCCCCGAATTCGAAGCGCATCTCTCCAGCAAGACGCCGCAATGGGCGGCCGAGATCACCGGTCTTTCCATTGATGAGATCGAGCGCTTTGCCCGCTTGGTGGGTACAACCAAGCGCTCCTATTTCCGGCTGGGCTATGGCTTCACGCGCCAGCGCAACGGCGCTACGGCCATGCACGCTGCGCTCTGCATCCCCGCGATGACCGGGGCCTGGCAGCACCGCGGTGGCGGCGCGTTCCACTCCAATTCCGGCACCTGGCGCCTGGATAAATCGCGCCTGACGGGCACCCATCTGCAACAGGGCGAGCCGCGCTGGCTCGACATGAGCGAGATCGGCCCCATCCTGACGGGGGATGCCACTGCCTTGAAGGGCGGCCCGCCAGTCAAGGCCATGATCGTCCAGAACACCAATCCCGCTTCCGTCGCGCCCAACCAGACCCTGGCGCGTGCCGGTCTGATGCGCGAGGATTTGTTCCTCGTGGTGCACGAGCAGTTCATGACGGAAACCGCTGAACTGGCTGATATTGTCCTGCCCGCGACCATGTTCCTTGAGCACAATGACTACTACACGCGCGGCGGGCATACGCGCGTGCTGTACGGGCCCGCGCTGGTGGAGCGCCCGGGCGAATGCCGCTCCAATCATGAAGTGATCAATGCCATCGCCCTGCGGCTTGGGCTGGACGATCCAAGCTTTACCAGCACGGATCGCGAGGTTGTTGCCCAGACCTTCCGGCGCTCGGGCTATGGCGAACTCGATGCGATCGAGGCGACCGGCTTTGTGGATCGCGAGCAACCCGATGCCGAAGCGCGCTATGCCAATGGTTTTGCCTGGCCCGACAAGCGCTTCCGCTTTGCCCCCGATTGGCAAGCCGTGGCCGACAAGAAGAATTACCTCTGGACCTGCGATCCCGCCGCCATGCCGCGCTTTGCCGACCATTGGGACATCACGGAGCGCACCGACGCCGACCACCCGTTCCGTCTCGCCACCAGCCCGGCGCGCACCTTCCTCAACTCAACCTTCAACGAAACGCCGGGCAGCCAACGCCGCGAAGGCCCCCCTTCGGTGTTCATCCACCCCGCCGACGCTGCCCCTCTGGGTATTGCTGACGGCGACGCGGTGCGCGTCGGCAATCGGCGCGGCGAGGTCCATCTGACCGCCCGCTTGCGCCTTGGCCTCCCCACCGGTGTCCTTGTCGCCGAAGGGCTGCATCCCAACAAGGCCCATCGCGAGGGCAGGGGCATCAACACCCTGACCGACGCGACGCCGGCGCCACCCTTCGGCGGAGCGGCATTCCACGACGCTGCCGTCTGGGTGCGCAAGGCCGATTAAGCGTCGCCTTCAGCCATAGGCCTGCCAGAAAAAGTACCCGGTCATGGCCACGCCATAAACAAGGATGGCCGTCCGCAAGGCAGCTGCAGGCACGCGATGGGCATTGCGGGCGGCCAGGTACCCGCCGATGGTCACCCCCACCAGTGCAATGGAGCCATGGTACCAATCGATCGAGCCGTTGAGGGCGAACCGCGCCACCGCGACCAGCGCCACCACGGCCGAGATCCACAGCTTGAGCCCATTCATCGCATGGATGTCGCTGAGCCCGGCAGTCGCCAGAAACGCCAGCAACAAAATGCCGAGCCCGGCATTGAAGAACCCCCCATAGATGCAGACGGCGGCAAGGAAAGCCGTCAGCAATGCGCTGCCAACGAGCCGCATGCCGCGTCGGCCGCCGCCGCGCGCCGCTACCACCGCATTGAGCC
>JAQGKH010000115.1 GCA_028290225.1 Devosia sp.
ACGCCAATGGCAGCCAGCCGACCGCCGATCTGCGCGAAGCCATGCAGCGCACCATGCAGGAAGACGCCGCCGTGTTCCGCACCGGCGAAACCCTGCAATCGGGCGTTGCGCGCATGAGCGCCATCTACAACCAGATGGGTGATGTGCGGGTCTCGGATCGGTCGCTGATCTGGAACTCGGACCTGGTGGAAACGCTCGAGCTCGAGAACCTGATGGCCAAGGCCATGGTGACGGTGGTTTCGGCCGAAGCGCGCCACGAATCGCGCGGCGCCCATGCCCGCGAGGATTTCCCCTCGCGCGATGACGTGACCTGGCGCAAGCATACGCTGAGCTGGATCGACACCCCGACCGGTGCCGTGCGGCTGGGTTATCGCCCGGTGCATGTGGATCCGCTGACCGATGGCATTGATTTGAAAAAGATCGCGCCCAAGGCGCGGGTGTATTAGGCGGCAGTGAGGGGCACACGCCTGCAGCAGACCAGATGTCACCCCGGCCTTGAGCCGGGGCCCATCTCGAGATCTCAGGATGGATCCCGGCCCAGGGCCGGGATGACACCGTGAATAAAGCAGACTTTAGTGCCGGTTGAGCGGCACATACAAAAGGACCTGACCCATGGCCGAGCTGACGCTCCGAAAGGCCGACCGCCCGCTCAAGGGCAAGACCTGGCCCAAGCCGCAAGGCGCCACGCGCCTGCGCGAATACCATATCTACCGCTATGATCCCGATCTCAGCGACAATCCACGCATCGACACCTATTTCGTCGACCTCGACGATTGCGGGCCCATGGTGCTCGATGGGCTGTTGTGGATCAAGAACAAGGTCGATGCCACGCTGACGCTGCGCCGCTCCTGCCGCGAAGGCATTTGCGGCTCGTGCTCCATGAACATCAACGGGCTCAATACCCTGGCCTGCACCAAGGGCATGGACGATTCCGCGGGCCCCATCAAGATCTATCCCTTGCCCCATATGCCGGTGGTCAAGGACCTGGTGCCGGACCTGTCGACCTTTTACGCCCAGCACCGGGCGATCGAGCCCTGGCTCAAGACCACCTCGCCCACGCCAACCAAGGAATGGACGCAATCGGTGCCCGAGCGGGCCAAGCTCGACGGGCTTTACGAGTGCATTCTGTGCGCCTGCTGCTCGACCTCCTGCCCAAGCTATTGGTGGAATGGCGAGAAGTATCTCGGGCCCGCGGCGCTGCTGCAGGCTTATCGCTGGCTGATCGACTCGCGTGACGAAACCACCAGCGAGCGGCTCGACGACCTCGAGGATCCGTTCAAGCTTTATCGCTGCCACACCATCATGAACTGCGCCAAGGTTTGCCCCAAGGGGCTCAACCCGGCCAAAGCCATTGCCGAAATCAAGAAGATGATGGTGGAGCGCCGCGCCGCCTGAGGGCAGTGGGCATAATGGGGGCCGGCGGAGGCAAGCTCCGCCGCGCCCGGCGAACTACTGCCGGGGCTCCACCAGCGCTACGGAGCCCGCCTCGAATGCCGCCCTGCAATCGGCGCTGTCATGCCGGCTGTGCTCTTCAAAGCGGTTCAGGGCCGCACCCGGTCCCTCGAACCGCGGATCGTCGCACTCCTTGTCGTTGGCGTAACTGGAGCGGTTATCGCCAAAGTCGATCCCCGCGCTGCTGAACGGCGCCTCCGCCGCATAGCCGGGCTGGTAAACTGCGCGGATAGCAACCGTGCCTGCGCGTTCCAGCGCCCGGCAATCGGTCGCGTCGGCCATGGCGTCCTCGGGCAACAGCTTCTTGTTGGTGCCTGCGCCGCGAAAGCGCAGATCGTCGCATTCGCCATCATTGGCCCAGCGGCTGGTGTCTTCACCATAATCAAAGGCTGCAACCGCCGGCGGCGCCTTTGGGTCGCGGAGCGTGATCGTGCCCGCCTCATAGGCGGCGCGGCAATCGGCGGCGTCATGCAGCCGATCGGCTTCCAGCACTTGCTCGGCCGCCCCGGCCCCTGCAAAGCGCGGATCGTCGCATTCGTGATCGTTGGCCCACCGGCTGGTGTTGTCGCCAAAATCGGGCGCTGCCGGCGCCATGGCTGGGCCGCCGGCCCGAAGCGTTATCGTCCCCGCCTCGAATGCGCTTCGGCAGTCGCTCGCATCATGCAGGCGGTCGGCGTCAAGCAGTTCGGACGCGACCCCGGTGCCCTCGAAGCGCGGATCGTCGCATTGCCCGTCATTGGCCCATTCGCCGCTGTCGTCCCCGAACTCCAGCGTCGTCGCTGCCACAGCTGGTGCCGGGAAGGTTGATGCGGCAGGAACATTGGAGATCTTGTCCGCGAAAGCCGGACCGGCTGCATTGCCCATCAGGATCAAGGCACATCCTGCGGCCACCAGCTTGTTGATCGCCGTCATTGCGGACTTCCCCCACTGTTCGAACTGCAACCTAGCCCGAGTCCGGCGTGGCGGCAAACCGGGCCATGGCGGGCCACGCCCCTTCAGCCGCGCGGATGGGCCTTGCGATAACTGTCCAGCAGCCGGTCGGTGTCCACCGCGGTATAGATCTGGGTGGTGGACAAGGACGCATGGCCCAGCAGTTCCTGGATGGCGCGCAGATCGCCGCCACGGCTGAGCAAGTGCGTGGCAAAGGAATGGCGCAAGGCATGCGGCGTGGCGGATTGGGGCAGCCCCAGGGCGCCGCGCAATTGTTCCACCCGCAGCTGGATCAGCCGGGGCGACAGCACGCCGCCTTTGACGCCGCGAAACAGCTGGTCTTGGGGCCACAGCTTGAACGGGCAGAGTTCGCGATATTGGGCAATGGATTGCCGCACCGCCCCGATCAGCGGCACCATCCGCACCTTGCCGCCCTTGCCGGTGACGCGCAGCGTTTCCCCTTCAAGGTCACCGGCCGTGATCGCCAGGGCTTCGGAAATGCGCAGCCCGGCGCCATAGCAGAGGGACAACACCGCCATGTCGCGCGCCGCCACCCAGGGGCGCTCCTCCATCTCGGCCGTGCTCGCGATGGCGCCCCGTGCTTCAGGCACCGTCAGCGCCTTGGGCAGCCCGCGCGGCTGCTTGGGGGTGCGAATGACATTGAGCGCCTCGGTGGCCAGAACGCCTTCGCGCTCCAGGAATCGGAAAAACGACTTCAGCGCCGACAGCACCCGCGCCAGCGAGCGTGACCCGAGGCTTTCCGACCGGCGCTGCGCCATGAAGGCGCGGATATCGGCGGCGCGGAGATCCTTGAGCGTGGCGAGGCTCACCGGGCCCCCGGTATGGCCGGCCAGAAAGCCCAGGAACTGGTCGAGGTCGCGGCTATAGGCCTCGAGCGTGTTGTCGGCGAGGCGCCGCACCGCGCCCAGTTCGCGCTGCCACAAGGAAAGCTGCAGGCGCACGAATTCATCAGTGGCAAAAGCGCTGTCGGTCATGGCTTCAGACTAATCCCGCACCGTTAGCAAAGGGTAGCACACTGGCAGAATCACTTGCGCTGCCTATGTATCGGATGCGAACAGAACCAGCACAAATGCTCGAAGATCCGGAAATCGTCGCGGTGATGGTGGGAGTGGCCGTGGAAGGGCCCTACTCCTATAGCGTTCCCGCGGGCATGCGGGTGGAGCGCGGCTCCATCGTCGCCGTGCCGCTCGGGCCGCGGCTGACCCTGGGCGTGGTCTGGGGCCCGCCCAAGGACACCATCGCCTCCAATCGGCTGCGCGAAATTGCCCATCACTACGATGTGCCACCCCTGTCCGAGGAACTGCTCAAGCTGGTGGACTGGGTGGCGCGCTATACGCTGGCAACGCCCGGCCAGGTGCTGCGTGGCGTGCTGCGCTCCACCGAGGCACTGGACCCACCCCGGCCGGTGCTCGCCTATCGCCGCACCGGCTATGAACCCGAAAAACTGACGCCGGCGCGGCTGCGGGTGCTCGATGCGCTCAACGACGACCTGGCCTGGCCCAGGACCGCATTGATCGGTGCGACCGGCGTATCGCCATCGGTGCTGGATGGGCTGGAGCGCGTTGGCGCGATCGAAAAGCTGGAATTGCCTGCCCCGCCCATCGTGCTGCCGCCCGACCCCGACAGCAGCGTGCCCAAGCTCAGCCCCGAACAGCAGCGGGCACTGGACCAGGTCACGGCGCTCGATCCGCATCAATTCGGCGTCGCGCTGCTGGATGGGGTTACGGGCGGCGGCAAGACCGAGGTGTTCTTCGAAGCGGTAGCCGATACGTTGCGCGCCGGTCGGCAGGCGCTGATCCTCCTGCCTGAAATCGCGCTCACCCATACTTTCCTCGACCGCTTCACCAAGCGCTTCGGGACGCGGCCGGCGGAATGGCATTCGGAAATGACGCCGCTGCAGCGCGCCCGCGTGTGGCGCGGGGTGCTGGATGGCACGGTGCGCGCCGTGGTGGGCGCCCGCTCGGCACTGTTTTTGCCATTCCGGGAACTGGGCATGCTGGTGCTCGATGAGGAGCATGACGGCGCCTACAAGCAATCCGATGGCGTCAATTATCACGCCCGCGACATGGCCATCGTCCGAGCGCGTTTCGCCCATGCCCGGGTGATCCTGTCCTCGGCCACCCCTTCAGTGGAAACGCGCAACAACGCCAATGCCGGACGCTATGCCCATGTGCTGCTGACTGCCCGCTATGCCGCCGCGACCCTGCCCGACATCACTGCCATCGACATGCGGCTCGATGGTCCGGACAAGGGCCAGTGGATTGCGCCGCAACTGGCGCGCGAAGTGTTTGCCGCGCTCGATCGGGGCGAGCAGGCGCTGCTGTTCCTCAATCGCCGCGGTTATGCCCCACTGACGCTGTGCCGCTCCTGCGGGCACCAATATCAATGCCCCGATTGTTCGGCCTGGCTGGTGGAGCACCGGTTCCGGGGCGTGCTGATGTGCCACCATTGCGGGCACGAGATCCGCACCCCCAAGAGCTGCAGCGCTTGCGGGGACATCGATGCGCTGGTGCCGGTGGGACCGGGCATCGAGCGGATCGCCGAGGAAGCGGCCGCGCGCTTTCCCGAGGCGCGCCGGGTGATCCTTTCCTCCGACATGGGCTCCAACGCTCAGCTGCGCGAGCGCTTCAGCGAGATCACCCGCGGCGAGTACGACCTGATCATCGGCACCCAGCTGGTGTCCAAGGGCCACCATTTCCCCAAGCTGTCCGTCGTGGGGGTGCTCGATGCCGATCTGGGATTGGCGCATGGCGATCCGCGGGCGGCGGAAAAAACCTTCCAGATCCTGACCCAGGTCGCGGGGCGGGCGGGGCGCACCTCGCAAACGGGCAAGGCGTTCCTGCAGACCTATCATCCCGATCATCCGGTGATGCGCGCCATGGTGACCGGCGACCGGGAAGCCTTTTATGCCCATGAACTGGCGGCGCGCGAGGCCGGCATCCTGCCCCCGTTCGGGCGCCTGGCGGCGCTGATCGTTTCGGCCAACGAGCACGACATCGCCATGAACTTTGCCAGGCGCCTCCTGTCGGCCGCCCCGATGACCGAGCGGGTGCGCCTGTTCGGGCCGGCCGATGCGCCGGTCGCCATGGTGCGCGGCCGCCATCGGGTGCGCCTGCTGGTGCAAAGCGGCAAGGATTTCGACCTGTCGGGCTATGTGCGCTTCTGGCTGGAAAGCGCCGAGCGGGTCACCGGCAATCTGCGCGTCCAGGTGGACATCGACCCGCTCAGCTTCATGTAGGTTTTGTAGATACACATGAACGCCGTGCTGCCCGGAACTCTCCAGCCGAAAGAGCCGGCCCGGCCCGCTTGCCTGCGACACTTTCACCGCTACCGAATCCGATGGCGGAGCCTTGCAAGGCGCGCGCCCCTTATGGTAGAGCGGGCCCGACTTCCAAGGAGCGTCCGGACAGCTCCTTTTTCAAGCAAGAACAAGCCTGGCACCGGCCGCTTATCCCCTGGGGACAAAACGGCGGAGCAAATGGGCAAACCAAGAGGGTGATGCGGCATTGGCAGCGCAGAGTGGAGTGCTTACCCAGATCGCCCGGCCATATGCGTCGGCCTTGTTTGACCTGGCGCAAAGCGAGAACCAGCTGGCTTCGGTGGAAACGGGTCTTTCCGACGTCTCGCGCCTGATGGGCGAAAGCGAGGATTTCACCCGTTTTCTGCGCTCGCCGGTGATCACGGCCGATGCCAAGTCCCAGGCGCTCAATGCGTTGCTGGGCCGGGCTACCGTGAACCCCCTGCTCGCCAATTTCCTGCGCCTTGTCGCCAAGAACGGCCGCTTGTTTGCGCTGGACGCCATCATCACCATCTTCCGGGAACTGGCAGCCGAGGCGCGCGGCGAGATCACGGCGGACGTGGTTTCGGCGTCCCCGCTCACCTACGAGCAGGCCAATGCCCTCAGCGCCACGCTCCGCGCCAGGATCGGCAAGGCCGTGACGCTCAATCAATCGGTCGATCCCTCGCTGATCGGCGGCCTTCAGGTGAAGGTCGGATCGCAGATGATCGATTCTTCGCTCAAGACAAAATTGACCGCGATGAAAATCGCCATGAAAGAGGTCGGGTAAATGGACATCAAAGCCGCGGAAATTTCTGCGATCCTCAAGGACCAGATCAAGAATTTCGGCCAGGAAGCCCAGGTTTCCGAAGTCGGGCAGGTGCTCAGCGTCGGCGACGGCATTGCCCGCGTTTACGGCCTAGACAAGGTGCAGGCCGGCGAGCTCGTTGAGTTCCCCGGCGGCATCAAGGGCATGGCGCTCAACCTCGAAGCCGACAATGTCGGCGTCGTGATCTTCGGCAACGACCGCTCCATCAAGGAAGGCGACGTCGTCAAGCGCACCGGCGCCATCGTCGACACCCCCGTGGGCATGGGCCTGCTGGGTCGCGTTGTCGATGGTCTGGGCAATCCGATCGACGGCAAGGGCCCGATCCAGTACACCGAGCGCCGCCGCGTCGACGTCAAGGCCCCCGGCATCCTGCCGCGCAAGTCGGTGCATGAGCCGATGTCGACCGGCCTCAAGGCTATCGACGCGCTGATCCCCGTTGGCCGTGGCCAGCGCGAGCTGATCATCGGCGACCGCCAGACCGGCAAGTCCGCCATCATTCTCGACACCTTCCTCAACCAGAAGCCCGCCCATGACGCCGGCGCGTCCGAAAGCGAAAAGCTTTATTGCATCTATGTCGCCGTGGGCCAGAAGCGCTCCACCGTGGCCCAGTTCGTGCGTCAGCTCGAGGAATCGGGTGCCCTGCCCTATTCCATCGTGATCGCGGCAACGGCCTCCGATCCCGCGCCGCTCCAGTACATCGCGCCCTTCACCGGCTGCGCCATCGGCGAGTTTTTCCGCGACAATGGCATGCATGCCGTGATCGCCTATGACGATCTGACCAAGCAGGCCGTGGCCTACCGCCAGATGTCCTTGCTGCTGCGTCGTCCCCCCGGGCGTGAAGCCTATCCCGGCGACGTGTTCTACCTCCACTCGCGCCTGCTCGAGCGCGCCGCCAAGATGAACGAAGCGCATGGTTCGGGCTCGCTGACGGCCCTGCCCGTGATCGAAACCCAGGCCAACGACGTGTCGGCCTATATCCCGACCAATGTGATCTCGATCACCGACGGGCAGATCTTCCTTGAAACCAATTTGTTCTTCCAGGGCATCCGCCCGGCCGTGAACGTTGGTTTGTCGGTCAGCCGCGTGGGCGGTTCGGCCCAGATCAAGGCGATGAAGCAGGTTGCCGGCTCGCTCAAGGGTGAACTGTCGCAATACCGCGAAATGGCGGCCTTTGCCCAGTTCGGTTCGGATCTCGATGCCTCCACCCAGCGCCTGCTGAACCGTGGTGCGCGCCTGACCGAGTTGCTCAAGCAACCCCAGTTCAGCCCGCTCAAGACCGAAGAGCAGGTGGCGGTGATCTTTGCCGGTGCCAATGGCTATCTGGACTCCATTCCCGTGTCCAAGGTCGGTGATTTCGAGCAAACCGTGCTGGGCGCCATGCGGGGCAAGTATGCGGGCATCCTGTCGACCATCGCGAGCGAAAAGCAGCTCAGCGACGATACCCGTGCCAAGCTCAAATCGGCTCTCGACGACATCAAGAAGACCTACGCGGCCTAAAGCCTGCAAGGAGTTGACCGGCCCATGCCGTCGTTAAAGGACCTCAAGAACCGGATCGACTCGGTCAAATCGACCCAGAAGATCACCAAGGCCATGCAGATGGTGGCGGCGGCAAAGCTGCGCCGTGCCCAGGACGCCGCCGAAGCTGCCCGTCCCTATGCCGAGCGCATGGGCCGGGTGCTGGCGAGCCTTGGCACCGTCTATGAGGGCCAGACCAATGCCCCGCCGCTGCTGGCGGGCACTGGCCGTGACCAGACCCATCTGCTGATCGTCGCCACCGGTGAACGCGGCCTGGCGGGCGGGTTCAACTCGTCCATCGCCCGGCTGGCGCGCGACCACGCCAACCGGTTGCTGAGCGAAGGCAAGACCGTCAAGATCCTGACCGTGGGCCGCAAGGGCCACGACATCCTGCGCCGCCAGTTCCCTGACCACATCATCGATACGGTCAGCTTCCGTGAGGTCAAGCAGGTCGGCTTCGCCCAGGCCAACCAGATTGCCCAGAACGTGCTGGCGCTGTTTGCCGCCGGCGAGTTCGACGTCGCGACCCTGTTCTATTCCAAGTTCGGCTCGGTGGTCAGCCAGGTGCCGACCGCCACCCAGATCATCCCGGCCCGGCTCGAAGTGCCGGCGGGCGCTGAAGGCCAGCTGGCCGCGCCTGGCGTGATCTATGAATACGAACCCAATGAAGAAGCCATTGTCGAGGATCTGCTGCCCCGCAATATCTCGGTGCAGATCTTCCGGGCGCTGCTGGAAAATGGCGCATCCTTCTACGGCGCCCAGATGAGCGCCATGGACAATGCCACCCGCAATGCCGGTGAGATGATCAACGCCCTGCAGCTGAGCTATAACCGCCAGCGCCAGGCGCAAATCACCAAAGAACTGATCGAAATCATTTCGGGCGCCGAAGCGCTCTAACCTTCAAGCGAGGACGAACAAATGGCAGACACCAAGGTCGGTCGCGTATCGCAAATCATCGGTGCCGTTGTTGACGTCACGTTCGATGAGCATCTGCCCGCCATCCTGAATGCCCTGGAAACCACCAACAATGGCGCGCGCCTGGTTCTGGAAGTTGCCCAGCATCTCGGCGAAAACACCGTGCGCACCATTGCCATGGACACCACCGAAGGCCTTGTGCGCGGTGCCCAGGTGATCGACACCGGCACTGCCATCTCGGTGCCCGTGGGTGAAGCCACGCTTGGCCGCATCATGAACGTCATCGGCGAGCCGATCGACGAAGCTGGCCCGATCGGGGAAACCGAAAAGCGTGGCATCCACCAGGAAGCCCCCAGTTTTGCCGAGCAAAGCCCCGAATCGCAGGTGCTGGTCACCGGCATCAAGGTGGTTGACCTGCTGGCCCCCTATGCCCGCGGCGGCAAGATCGGCCTGATGGGCGGCGCCGGCGT
>JAQGKH010000117.1 GCA_028290225.1 Devosia sp.
TACAAGGCCATCACGGAACGGCTGGACCAGATGCAGGTCCACTATCGAGAAGCCATCGACACCATTTCGAGTGAGCTGACCGAGCGCCTTGCCAGCGAAGGCATCGCCGCCCGGGTCAAGGCGCGGGTGAAATCGCCGTTCTCGATCTTCAACAAGATCGAGCGCAAATCTATTGCCCTGGAACAACTCTCCGACATGATCGGCTTTCGCGTCATCGTCGGCTCCATCGATGAGTGCTACCACACCTTGGGCGTGGTCCATACGCGCTGGAAACTCGTCCCCGGCCGCTTCAAGGACTATATTTCGGTCCCCAAGCACAATGACTATCGCTCCATCCACACCACCATCGTGGGCCCTGGACGCCAGCGCGCCGAGTTGCAAATCCGCACGGAGGAAATGGACCGCATCGCCGAATTCGGCATTGCCGCCCACAGCCTCTACAAGGATGGCGCTTCTGCCGATATGGGCCGCATCGAGCAGGAGTCTCAGGCCTACGGTTCGCTGCGCTCCACCATCGAGCACCTGACTGCGGGAGCCACCACCGAGGATTTCCTGGAATCCACCAAGCTCGAGCTGTTCCAGGATCAGGTGTTCTGCTTCACCCCTCGCGGGCGGCTGATCGCCCTGCCGCGGGGCGCCACGCCCATCGATCTCGCCTATGCCCTCCACACCGATATCGGTGACACCTGCGTTGGCGCCAAGATCAACGGCGCCATCCTGCCGCTGGTGACGCAGCTGCGCAGTGGGGACGAAGTTGAGATCATCCGGGATCGCAACCATGTGCCCCCGGCCAACTGGATCGGCATCGCCGCGACCGGCAAGGCCCGCTCGGCCATTCGGCGGGCCGTGCGCAATGCCGCCGCCCAGCGGGCTCTCACCCTGGGCGAAAGCGTGCTCAACATGCTGCTTGATCGCGAAGGCGTCTCGCTCGAGGAGAGCGAGGCCAGAGCCTTGGCCGAAGCGCTCCATATGCCCGGCAAGCGCGAGCTGCTGATCGCAGTGGGCGAAGGCAAGATCGGCAGCGAGCCGCTGGCCAACGAACTCGCCAGCCTCAAGGGCCTGCGCAAGCGCCGCCGCAAGCTCGAACTGCCCGTCGCCGACACGGCTGATGGCTGGTTCGCCCTGCGCGCCACCGATCTCTTCCGCTTCCGCGTGCCGGGCGGACAGCGCGCCGGTGCCAAGGCGCGCACCGCTTTGGCCCAGCTCGATTTCCATATGCCCGTATCCATCTCGGGGGAGGGGGTCGTGCCGGGTGATCGGCTGGTGGGCATCCTCCAGCCCGATGTACCGATCACCGTTTATCCAATCCATTCCGAAGCGCTGGTGGATCTGCATGACAGCGATGTCGCGTGGGTGGATGTGCGCTGGAATCTGGATGGTGGCGAAGAGCGGCTGTATCCGACCGTGATCACCATGGAATCGGTGAACCGCCCCGGCTCCCTGGCGCAGATTTCCTCGGCCATTGCCGCTTGCGACGCCAACATCAACAATCTGGTGATGCGGATGATTTCGCCCGACTTTCACCAGATGATTTTCGAAATCGAAGTGCGCGACCTTGCGCAATTGACCGATGTTCTGGCAACGCTCAAGCGTAGTCCCGGCCTGTCTTCCGTCCAGCGTGCGGGCACGCGCGAGGCCGGCATGATCTCGACGCTGGAGTGGGACGGACGGGTCGAACGGAGAGGCAATGATGACGCGGGATGAAGTTCTGGCGGTGTTCCGCGACTGTGGCGCGATTCTGGAGGGGCACTTCATCTTGTCGTCGGGCCTGCGCTCGCCCGTATTCCTGCAAAAAGCCCGCGTCTTTGCCCGTCCGGCCAAGGCCGAGCAACTCTGCCGGGCGCTGGCCGACAAGATCCGTGCTGAAGGTTTTGGCGACGCGACCGTGATCGTCTCGCCCGCTATTGGCGGTATTATTCCCGGCTACGAGACCGCACGGCATCTGGGCGTGCCCGCGCTTTATACCGAGCGTGTCGAAGGCAAGTTCGAGCTGCGCCGCGGCTTTGAGATCGCGCCCACCGACAAGGTCCTCGTGGTCGAGGATATCGTCTCGACCGGCTTATCCATCCGCGAATGCGTTGACGCGCTGCGCGGCATCGGCGCCAACGTCATCGCCGCCGCCTGCCTGATTGACCGGTCGGCCGGCGAAGCCGATGTGAGTGTGCCTCTCGTCTCGCTCATCGACTACAAGGTGCCCGCCTATAGCGCCGACCAGCTTCCCCCCGAACTCGCCGCCATTCCCGCCATCAAACCCGGCAGCCGCGGCATTCAGGGCGTGAAATAATGCACGGCACACCCGCCACAAACTCGATCCATTCCCTCCCCCTTGAGGGAAGGGCCAGGCTGGGGGTTCGGGCGGTTGCCCCCGCTCGATTGACGGGACGAGCAACCCCAGCCGGAGCCACGCCATGATCATCGGGCTTGGCTCCGATCTCTGCCAGATCGGCCGGGTGGAAAAAACGCTTGCCCGCTTCGGCGACCGCTTCACCAATCGCTGCTTCACGGAAATCGAGCGCCGCAAATCGGACAGGCGCAAGGAGCGCGCCGCCTCCTATGCCAAGCGTTTCGCTGCCAAGGAAGCCTGCTCCAAGGCCCTCGGCACTGGCCTTAATTTCGGCGTCTATTGGCGCGACATGGGCGTTGTGAACCTTCCCTCCGGCAAGCCCACCATGCAGCTCACCAACGGGGCCGCTCGGGCGCTCGAGCGCCTGGTTCCGCCCGGCCACCGGCCGCTGATCCACCTGACCATCACCGATGACGCGGGGCTTGCCCAGGCCTTCGTGATCATCGAAGCCGTGCCGGTTGACCAACCCACCACGACGCTCTAACGCTTCGGCGTGCTTAACGGGAATTTTCATGAGCCAGCCCGCCGGAAAAACTGCCAAGAAGGCTGAAACCAACGAGTGGTGGGACACCATCGTCGTGGTGGTTGAGGCGCTGCTGATCGCTATCGTGCTGCGCTCCTTCCTTTACCAGCCGTTTTCGATCCCCACCGCCTCCATGCAGCAGACCCTGATGATCGGCGACTACTTCGTCGCCAACAAGTTCGTCTGGGGCTATGGCAAGCATTCCTTCTCGCTGGGGCGCTACGGCAACTTTACGCTGCTCGATTTCGAGCTGCCCATCAGCAATCGCATCCTCGGGCGCGATCCCAACCGTGGGGACATCGCCGTGTTCCGCCCGGTGCCCCAGGACGTCGAGTACATCAAGCGCATCGTCGGCCTGCCCGGCGACCGCATCCAGATGCGCGAAGGCCGCCTTTACATCAACGGCACCATGATCGAGCGCGAGGCTGTCGGCACCGCCCAGGATACCGACAGCGAAGGCGATACCCGCGAGGTCACGGTTTATCGCGAGACTTTCCCCGAAGGCACGGTCCACACCATCCAGGAAATCTCCGATAACGGCCCGCTCGACAACACGCAGGAATATGTGGTCCCCGCTGGACACTACTTCATGATGGGCGACAACCGCGACCGGTCCGCCGATAGCCGCGTCCTGTCCTCGGTTGGCTATGTTCCATCGGTCAATCTGATTGCCAAGGCCGAAGCGCGCTTCTTCTCCATCAAGAACAACCTTCCGCCCTGGCAGCTCTGGCAGTGGCCGGCCAATGTGCGCTGGGATCGCATGTTCCAGCAAATCGACCGATGAACCGGCGAGTCCGTTCGCACGAAAAGCTGCAATTCCGGCTGGGCTACCAGTTTGCCGACGAAGACCTGCTTGAACGCGCGCTGACTCACTCCAGCGCCATTTCGCCGTCCAAGCGCATCGAGCGCTCCTATCAGCGGCTCGAATTCCTGGGCGATCGGGTGCTCGGCCTCGTCGTTGCCGATATGCTGTACCGGCGTTACCCCAAGGCCAATGAGGGCGAGCTCTCGCGCACCCTCAACACCCTGGTGCGCAAGGAAACCTGCGCCGTCATCGCCCGCCAGCTCGATCTGGGCTCTGAAATGCGGCTGGGTGAAAGCGAGGCGCGCACTGGCGGCGCCGAAAAGGACGCCATCCTGGGCGACGTCACCGAGGCGGTGATCGGCGCCATTTTCTGCGATGGCGGGCTGGGCAAGGCTTATGAGTTCGTCGAGCGCCTGTTCGAGGAGTTCCTGAGCGAAGGCAATGCCGGCCGCGCCGATGCCAAGACCACGCTGCAGGAATGGGCCCAGGCCCGCGGCCTTGAGCCCCCCGCCTATAAGCAGACCGAGCGCACCGGCCCCGACCACGCGCCCGAATTTACCATCACCGTTTCGTTGGGGGAGTTCGAACCCCTAAGCGCCACTGGCCCGTCCAAGAAGATCGCCGAGCACAAGGCCGCCGAACTCTTTCTGGTGCGTCAGCAGGTCTGGAAGGATCCCGCATGACCGACTCCACCATCACCCCTACCGATACCTCCTGCGGCTTCATCGCCCTGGTTGGCGCCCCCAATGCCGGCAAGTCGACGCTGCTCAACGCCCTGGTCGGCACCAAGGTCTCGATCGTCACCCACAAGGCCCAGACCACCCGCTCCCAGGTCCGCGGCGTCGTCACGCTCGACAAGGCGCAACTGGTGTTCATCGACACCCCCGGCATTTTCGCCCCCAAGCGCCGCCTCGACCGCGCCATGGTCCAGAGCGCCTGGGGCGGGGCAGGGGATGCCGATCTCGTCGCCTTTATTGTCGATGCCGAAAGGGGTTTGACCCCCGATCTTGAATCGCTGCTTGAGGGGCTGGCCAATGTCACCCACCCCAAGATCCTGATCCTCAACAAGATCGACACCATCAAGAACGAAGCCCTGCTTGTCCTGAGCCAAACGCTCAACGAAAAGGTGCGCTTTGAAGCCACCTTCATGATTTCGGCCCTCAAGGGCTATGGCGTCAGCGATTTCATGGATTGGTGCATCAAGCATATTCCGCCCGGGCCCTGGCACTTTCCCGAGGATCACCTGACCGATCTGACCATGGCGATCACCGCCGCCGAGATCACGCGCGAAAAGCTGTTCCTGCGCGTCCATGACGAGATCCCCTACAACGCGACGGTCGAAACCGAGAGCTTCAAGATCCAGAAGGACGGCTCTTACAAGATCGACCAGGTGGTCTATGTCACCCGGGACAGCCACAAGAAGATCGTCCTTGGCGCCGGCGGCCAGACCATCAAGGCCATTGGCGCGGAATCCCGCAAGGAGCTGATGGAGATGTATGAGGTGCCCATTCACCTCTTCCTCTTCGTCAAGGTGCGCGAGAAATGGGCCGACGACCCGGAGCGCTACCGTGAAATGGGTCTGGAATACCCGCATGGGAAAAGCTGATCCCGGCGACAGCTGGCTGAGCCGCGCCACGCTCTGGGCCCGCGCGATCAAGCGCGACATCATCGCCATCTGGCTTGCCGCCAGGGACCCGCGCACACCCTGGAGTGCGCGGGTCCTGGCCGCCCTGGTGGCGGCCTATGCGCTGTCCCCGCTGGACCTGATCCCGGATTTCATTCCGGTTCTGGGCTATCTCGACGACCTGCTGATCCTTCCCTTGGGCATCATTGCCGTGGTCAAGCTGATCCCCATCGCGCTGATGGCCGAATACCGGCAGGCCGCGAGCCAGGTTGCGGCCAGGCCGGTCAGCCCCGCCGGATTGCTTGTCGTCATTGCCCTTTGGGCGCTCGCCACATTGCTGCTCGCCGCATTCCTGACCGACTGGCTTTAGCGCATGGAATGGACCGGTGAAGGCCTCTTGATCGGCGTGCGCCGCCATGGCGAAACCAGCCTCGTGGCCGAAGCCATGGTGGCCGGGCGCGGCCGCCATCTGGGCCTTGTACGCGGTGGCCGCTCGCCCAAGCTCGCGGCGGCCCTTCAACCCGGCAACACCGTGCAACTGGTCTGGCGCGCGCGCCTCGAAGATCACCTGGGCATTTTCACCGTCGAACTGCTGACCGGCCGCGCCGCCAATCTGATGGCCGAAAAGGCGCGCCTCTATATGAGCCAGCTGGTCTGCGAACTGCTGCGCTTGTTGCCCGAGCGCGACCCGCATGATCGCCTGCTCGGCATGGCCCTGGGCCTGCTTGATGGTCCGCTGGACGGCACGGCGCTCGCCCGCTTCGAGCTCGCGGTGCTCGATGAGCTGGGTTTCGGGCTGGATCTTTCGGCCTGCGCCGCTACCGGCGTCACCGATGATCTGACCCATGTTTCCCCCCGCACCGGCCGCGCGGTGTCCCGTGCCGCTGCCGAGCCTTATCTGGATCGCCTTCTGCCGCTGCCGAGCTTTTTGACCTCCCAGCGCGGCAACGCCTCGCCCCCCGATCTCGTCGCCGCCTTTCGCCTGTCGGCCCATTTTCTGGATCTGCATGTCTGGCACCCCCGCCAGCTCGCGCCTCCTGCTACGCGCGATGCCCTGATCGAGCTCCTGACCGTCCCCGGTCCCTGAGCTGCATCGCGCTGCCCTCGAGGCGGATTGCTGGGCAAAAGGCCCGGAAAACCTGCGCAATGTCCACTCACCGGTTATAGTCTTTCCTGATTCGTTCTCCTGAAAGTGCTGCGATGTCCGACGTCGAAATCCTTCCGCCCGCCGACCACCAGCGCGTGGTGGATTTGCGGCAGGCGCTGGAAGAGCGCTATCTGTCTTATGCGCTGTCCACCATCACCCAACGCGCCTTGCCCGATGCTCGCGATGGCCTCAAGCCGGTGCATCGCCGCATCATTCACGCCATGCGGCTCCTCAAGCTCGATCCCAATCAGGGCTACAAGAAATCCGCCCGCATCGTCGGCGATGTGATCGGCAAGTTCCACCCGCATGGCGACCAGTCGATCTATGACGCCCTGGTACGCCTCGCCCAGGATTTTGCCCTGCGCTATCCGCTGGTCGACGGGCAGGGCAATTTCGGCAATATCGACGGCGATTCCGCTGCGGCCATGCGCTACACCGAATCGCGCATGACCGATGTCTCGACGCGCCTCCTCGAAGGCATCACCGAGAACGCCATCGACTTCCGCCCCACCTATGACGGCGAAGACGAAGAGCCGGTGGTGCTCCCGGCCAACTTCCCCAATCTGCTCGCCAATGGCTCCACTGGCATTGCGGTGGGCATGGCGACCTCGGTGCCGCCCCACAATCTGGTGGAGCTGTGCAACGCCGCCCTCAAGCTCATCCACAATCCTGCCGCGACCGTCGATGAACTGATCCATCGCGATCTCAGCGCCCCCGCCAGCACCGAAGATCTGGTGCGCGGTCCCGATTTCCCGACCGGTGGCCAGCTGGTGGAAACCCGCTCCGCCATTGTTCATGCCTATGAGACCGGCCGTGGCTCCTTCCGCCTGCGCGCGCAATGGACCAAGGAAGAAAAGGGCCGCGGCGTCTACATCATCGTGGTCACGCAAATCCCCTATGGCGTGCAAAAGTCGCGTCTCGTGGAAAAGATCGCCGAGCTGCTGCTCGCCAAGAAGCTGCCGCTGCTCAAGGATGTGCGCGACGAAAGCTCCGATGACATCCGCCTCGTGCTCGAGCCGCGTGCCGGCACCGTCGATGCGGTAATCCTGATGGAGCAACTGTTCCGCGTCACCGATCTTGAGGTGCGCTTCCCCCTCAATCTGAACGTGCTCGATCGCGTCACGCTCCCGCGCGTCTTGAGCCTCGCCGATGCGCTGCGGGCCTGGCTCGATCACCGCAAGATCGTCCTGGTGCGCCGCTCCGAGCACCGGCTGCAGCAGATCGCCAACCGCCTCGAAGTGCTCGAAGGCTATATCATCGCCTATCTCAATCTCGACGAGGTGATCCGCATCATCCGCGAGGAGGACGATGCCAAGGCCTCGCTGATGGCGGCGTTCTCGCTCACTGACAACCAGGCTGAAGCCATTCTCAACATGCGCCTGCGCTCCCTGCGCAAGCTCGAGGAAATGGAACTGCGTCAGGAGCACAAGAACCTCACTGCCGAAAAGGGGCGTCTGGAAGCGCTGCTCGCCTCCGACAAGCGCCAATGGGGCGAAATCGCCAAGCAGGTCGAAGCCCTCAAGAAAGCCTATCCGCTGTTTGCCGAAGACGGCTCGGCCCATCCCCTTGGCGCCCGCCGCTCCATCCATGGCGTCACCCCCGATGCTGACCACGCCGAAATCACCACCGCCTTCATCGAGCGCGAGCCGATCACCGTGGTGTTGTCCGAAAAAGGTTGGATCCGCACCCTGAAGGGTCACGACGCGCCCATCGAGGACAAGGGCTTCAAGGCCGGCGATCGCCTCAAGCTCGCGCTCAATGCCGAAACCACCGACAAGCTGCTGATGCTGACCACCGGGGGCAAGGTTTACACCCTGTTTGGCGACAAGCTGCCTGGCGGGCGCGGGCAGGGCGAGCCCGTGCGCATCATGGTGGATATGGAGGAGGACCAGGATATTGTTTCGCTCTTTGTCCACAGGCCGGGGGCCAAGCGCATCATCGCCGCTTCCAACGGCTATGGCTTTGTGGTGGGCGAAGACGAGATGATCGCCAATACCCGCAAGGGCAAGCAGATCCTCAATGTCACCGCGCCCGAGGAAGCGCGACTGCTCGTGCCTTGCGAAGGCGACCGCGTGGCGGTGATCGGCGAGAACCGCAAGATGCTGGTGTTCCCGCTCAGCCAGCTCGCCACCATGAGTCGCGGCCGCGGCGTGCGCCTGCAGCGCTACAAGGATGGCGGCATTTCCGACCTCAAATGCTTCTTTGCCGCCACTGGCCTCACCTGGACCAACAGCTCGGGCCGCACCTTCACCAAGCCAGCCGAAGAGCTGACGGACTGGATCGGCGATCGCGCCGCCGCCGGTCGCCAGCCGCCAAACGGCTTTCCGCGCAACAACAAGTTCGTTGGCTAACCCTGTCCGATCTGCTTCTGAAAGCTCTCACATGATCCGCCACTGCGTGTTCTTCCGCTTCCGCCCTGAAGTGCCACAGGCCGAGCGCGCCGCCATCTATGCGGGGCTGGGCGCCCTGGTCGGTCGCATTCCCGGGCTGCTTTCGGCAAAGTTCGGCCCCAACACTTCGCCCGAGGGAGCCGGGCAGGGCTTCAATGACGGTTTCATCATGGACCTTGCCGACGCTGAGGCGCGTGAGGTCTATCTCGCCGATGCCGAACATCAGCAGGCCGGAGCTCGGCTGGTTGCCGCGCTCCAAGGCGGGCGCGAGGGCTTGCTGGTGTTTGATCTCGAGGTGGATTGAAACAGCCGGCCGGCTCAGTCGAGCAGGCACCAGCCTTGCGTGCCTTTTTGCACTTGCAGCGGCTGGAATTGCGCCTTGTAGGCCATCTTGGGCGAGTTCTTCACCCAATAGCCCAGATACACATAGTCCAGCGCCGCCGCCCGCACCTGTGCGATGTGATCGAGGATCAGGAACGTGCCCAAGCTGCGATGCGCCAGTTCGGGGTCATAAAAGCTGTACACCATCGAGAGCCCGTCGGGCATCACATCGGTCAGCGCCACCGCCACCAGCGGCTTGTCGGGATGCTCGCGCAAGCGGTACTCCACCAGCACAGATTGCACCGGCGTATCCTCGACCATGTATTCATAGTCGACAAAGCTCATCTGCGTCATGCCGCCCCCAGCATGGCGGGAATCCAGATAGCGCTTGAACAGGTCATATTGCTCCGACGTTGCCAGCGGGGGCCGCACTTCGATGGCAATATCGGCATTGGCCCGCAACACGCGACGGAAGCGCCTGGAAGGCTCGAATGCGTCGGCCACGATCCGCACCGACTGGCAGGCATTGCAGCCCTCGCAGGCCGGACGGTAAATCAGGTTCTGGCTGCGCCGAAACCCGTTCTCGCTGAGCAGGTGATGCAGGCTCGTCGCCCGCCGTCCCGACAGGTGCGTAAAGAGCTTGCGCTCCTGCTTGCCCGGCAAATACGGGCACGGCATCGCTGCGGTCAAAAAGAGCTGCGTCGTTTCGGGTGTCTGGTCGGTCAATCCAGGACCTTTAGCTGCCAAGACAGGGACTGTAATCCGCTCCTGCCCCGCCTGCAATCGTTCAATAGGCTTCGTCAGGCCGGCGGCGATGCATTGTCCAGTGCCGTACCATGGGCGAGCGGCGCAGCATCAGCGTGCCGGTCAACAGGTCATGGATCATCTGCCGGCGCGGGGTGAACAGCGCAAACAGCAGCGACACCGGCCAGCAGATCCACACCGTCACCCAGAACACCGCGGCATGCAGGATCGCCATGCCGCCATTCAGCGGCTGCCCGCGTGCCGGCGTCAGCACCAGGTCCATCATCTGCATGCCCACAGTCGCCCGCCGCGCCGAGCCCAGCGTCACCGCGTAGTAAAGGATGATCGACACCGGCACGATCAGCCCCATCGCGGCCCAGGCCAGCCCGAACGTCAGCAGCCCCGCGATCAGCCCCGCCACCGACAGGATCAGCACGATCATGCCCATGATCGCTAGATCGACGAGGTAGGCAAAGACGCGTCGCGTCAGCAAGCCCTGGAACAGTTCAGGGGCGGATTGGGGATCGGGCAGGGCAGGGCGGTCGGCAAATGTCTGGCTCATGCACCAACAAATCGTCACCGGCGGACCCCTGCGCAAGACCCTCTCCGCACAGAATGCGACAGCGCCCGCCTTACTCGCCCAGCGCCCGCGCGACCTCGAGCGCAAAATACGTCAACACACCGCTGGCGCCGGCGCGCTTGAAGGCATGAAGGCTCTCGAGGATCGCCGCCCCCCGGTCGATGGCACCCGCCGCGGCGGCCATCTCGATCATCGCGTATTCCCCGCTCACCTGATAGGCATAGATGGGGACGTTGAAGTTGTCCTTGGCCCGCCGGACGATATCGAGATAGGGCAGGCCTGGCTTGACCATCACGCTGTCGGCGCCTTCGGCAATATCCTGCTCGATCTCGCGCAGCGCCTCGTCGGAATTGGCATAATCCATCTGATAGGTCAGCTTGTCGCCCTTGAGCCGGCTGCCCGAGCCTACGGCGTCACGGAACGGCCCGTAAAAGCATGACGCATATTTTGCCGAATAGGCCATGATCTGCGTATCGTCGAACCCTTCGGCATCCAGCACCTGGCGGATGGCGCCCACCCGCCCATCCATCATGTCCGATGGCGCAATGATATCGGCGCCCGATTGCACTTGCACCAGGGCCGAGCGGATCATCACCGCAATGGTTTCGTCGTTGAGCACCCGGCCGTCCTGCACCAGCCCGTCCTGGCCGTCGCTGGAATATTCGTCCAGCGCCACATCGGCGATGAGCCCGATCTCGGGCACCGCTTCCTTGATCGCGCTCAGTGCTCGGCACATCAGGTTGTCGGAGTTATACGCCTCTTCGGCCCCTTCGCTGCGCAGATGGTCGGGCGTATTGGGGAACAGGGCCAGCGCTGGAATGCCGGCCGCACGGGCCTCGCGCGCCGCTGCCACGCACAGATCGACGCTCAACCGCTCGACGCCCGGCATCGTGGCAATGCCGGATCGCTCATTGCTGCCTTCGATCACGAACAGCGGCCAGATCAGGTCCGCCGGCGTCAGCACGGTTTCGCGCACCATCGCACGGCTCCATGCCGTTTGACGGCTTCGGCGCAACCGCCGCCCGCCCAGGAAGTCCATGTCGTGTTTCTGCCAATACTCGGCCATCACAAAAACTCCATTGCGCGGGCCTACATAGCAGCGAGTGCGCCGCCCCGAAAGACATTGCCTTGTTCGGCGCCGGTACGGAGGCTAGAACTGCCACCATGGATTTCAACGCCCGCCCCACCGCTCTTTACGTCCGCATCATTGCGCTGGTCAGCCTCTTGCTCGGGCTGAACGACGCCGCGCGTCTCCTGGGTGTGCAACTGGGCGCGCATAGCCCTATCGAGGCGCTCGGAGTCACGGGCTTTGTGTATCTGGCCATCTTTGCCGGCGCCCGCCTGTTTGCAGCCGTCGGCTTGTGGATCCGGGCCAGCTGGGGGGCCGTGTTGCTGGTGGGCGCGACCGGGGTGGAATTGCTGCTTTACCTTCTGGGCAATGCGGATGTCCGCATGTCCGCCCCCGGCTTTGCCGTGCGCCTGCTGCTGCTGGCCGCCATTGCCGTTCTCTTTGTCCTCAACTGGCGCCACACCCGCGCCCAGGCAGCCGACTAGCGAGCTTAAGCTCGGAAGCGGTGCGTGAGCTTCGAGGCGGGAGCGGCACGCTTGCATCACGGTTCCACATAGGGTACCCCCCTATCTTATGTCTCACTTGAAGAACAACGCGAAGCTGCTCGCCCGGGTGCGTCGCCTGAAAGGGCAGATCGAAGCCATCGAGCGGTCCATTGAGGCCGAAGCGCCGTGTGGCGAGGTGTTGAACCTAGTCGCATCCGTGCGCGGGGCAGCAACGGGGCTTACCGCCGAACTGATCGAGGAGCACATCCGCGAGCATGTCTCCAATCCTGACAAGGACGACAACGCGGAACGGGCCCAAGGCGCAGCCGAGTTGATCGAAGTGGTGAGGACATATCTGAAATGACCGATTTTGCCGGACGGCTCGCCACTCCCCATGAACATGCTTTCCTGGGGGATAGCCACGAGCGCAATGAACGCCGCACCTGGCTGGTGATTGCCATTACGGCCATGATGATGGTGGCCGAGATCACTGCCGGATCGCTGTTCGGCTCCATGGCGCTGGTTGCCGATGGCTGGCACATGTCGACCCACGCCGCCGCCATGCTGATTGCTGCGCTGGCCTATTTCTACGCTCGTAAGAACGTCCACAACCGGCGCTTCACCTTTGGCACGGGCAAACTGGGCGATTTGGCCGGGTTCGCCAGCGCCATTGTGCTGGCGCTTATTGCCCTGTTGATCGGCTGGGAAAGCCTGCTGCGCTTTTACAGCCCTGTCGCGATCAATTTTCCTCAGGCGATCACGGTCGCGGTCATCGGCTTGGCGGTAAACCTGCTCTGCGCCTGGCTGTTGCGTGACGATCATTCACACCATCACCACGGCCACGCTCAGGACCACCATCACGATCACCATCATGGCCACGACCATGCGGGCGACAACAATCTTCGTGCCGCCTATCTTCACGTGCTGGCTGATGCCCTGACCTCCGTGCTGGCCATCATCGCTCTCGTGCTTGGGAGCCTCTACGGGTGGAACTGGATGGACCCGGCCATGGGCATTGTGGGCGGCCTGGTGATTGCCCGCTGGTCATGGGGCCTGATCCGTGACGCGGGTGGCGTCTTGCTCGACTATGTTCCTGCTGATGTGGATTTGCCCGATGAAATCCGGGACGCAATCGAAGGCCACGGCGACCAGATCGTGGATCTGCATATCTGGACGCTTGGTCCCGGCCATCGCGGAGCAATCGTCTCCATACGCTCGCTCACGCCGCAGCAGCCCTCCGTTTATCGGGAGAAGCTCGCCCACATACACGAGCTTTCCCACGTCACGGTCGAAGTTGAGCTGGCCTCGGCCTAATCAGGCGAATAGGTGCCGCTTCGACCGGCCATCCCTACCCTTTTCCCCGTTTACCTGCCCTCAAGGTTACAATTGTGTTGGCTGGTGTAACGAAGAATAAAGCCAAATTCCCGTTGTTTTCCCGTAAGATAGTTTTAAGCGTGTCGCTTAGGCTCATCTTAGCGGGGGCCGCCATAATTTGCTCCCATGAGATGCGAAAAGTCGCACGGACTGCAACAGCGAGGCACACATGGCAATCAAATCCAACGCCGCCGAGGCAATGGTTCCGGGCCGCACCCAAAGCCTGAAGCCACTTTATCTCGAAGCCGTTTCCCGCGTTGAGCGGCTGCATCGGCGACTGCTTGATCTGATCAAGGATGAGTTCGACCGCATGGGTTGGGATGACATCAACCCCGTCCAGGCGCTCCTGATGTTCAACATTGGTGATGCGGAACTGACTGCCGGCGAATTGCGCTCACGGGGATATTACCTGGGCTCCAACGTATCCTACAATCTCAAGAAGCTGGTTGAAACCGGCTATATTTTCCAGGAACGCTCCCGTTCCGACCGCCGCTCGGTGCGCATCAAGCTCACCCCGAAGGGCGAGGAAGTGGCCGAGGTGATCGACGAGCTTTACGATCGTCACCTCAAGTCCATCGACAAGGTCGGCGGCCTGGGCGACGACGAGTTCGACGGCCTCAACAAGGCCCTGGCCCGGCTCGAGCGCTTCTGGGTGGACCAAATCCTCTACAAGCTCTAGGCGCCCATCACCCATTGTAGCTTTGGTGCCACACACCAGTGCAAACGCCGGCCTCGCGCCGGCGTTTCTTATTTGCGCCTCAAACAACAGCCACAGCGGCGGTTACGTGGTCGAAACTATTTCCCGCGTAAGAATGGTTCCTGAATTCTAAAGCTTTCACGCTCGGGTGACCCGCGTGCTGGGCTTCAGAGCACGATGGTAAGACCCTTCGCATCGGCGGTGGGCAAATTGGATGTGTTTTAAATGCGGTTGAATCGACGTTCACTCCTCCGGTCCCTGGCCGTTGCCGGAGCCAGCGCTGCCCTTCCTTCCGCCGTTCGCGCGCAGGACGGAAGCATTTTGGACATGTTCTCGCGCAACCGGACCTTGCGCGAAATCGACTCCAGCGGCAACACCGCCGCGGCCGAAGCCCTGATCGCCACCAATGAGCCGATCCTGTCCTTCGATACCGCCTACAATCTGCAACTGGCGATCTCGCAATACGAGCCTTTCGTTGCTGCGGGCGGCTGGGAGGAAGTTCCCCAGGAAGCCTATGGCCTGTCCAGTGGCAAGAATGGCCGTGCGGCCATCGCGCTCAAGCGCCGCCTGATCTCCTCGGGCGACATGGCGCTGGTGGAAAATGTCGACGACATGGTCGACGAAGTCACCGATCGCGGCATCCGTACTTTCCAGGCGCGCCACGGGCTGATCGTCAACGGCAAGGTCGACGAGCCCACCTGGTACGCGCTCAATGTTCCCGCGCAAACGCGCCTGAACCAGCTTTACCTCAATTTCCAGCGCGTCCAGAACCTCGCCCCGAACCTGTCGGAGCGCTATGTGGTCGTCAACATTCCTGCCGCCACCATTGAGGCGGTTGCTGGGGGCATGGTCGAGCAGCGCCACGTCGCCGTGGTTGGCCGCGTTGACCGCGCTACCCCGATCATGGCCAGCAAGATCTCCCAGATCAATTTCAACCCCTATTGGCACGTGCCCAAGTCGCTGGTCCGCAAGGACCTGACCAAGTACATGCAGGAAAATCCGAATTATCTGGCCGAGCAGAATATCTTTATCTACGACGGATCAGGCAACAAGATTGATCCAGCCACGATCAATTGGGCCAATATCTCAGATGCCGAAGTGAACTACATGTACCGCCAGGAGCCAGGGGCCGCCAACTCCATGGGCCACTGCAAGATCAACTTCTACAACCCCTATGACTGCTACCTGCACGATACCCCGACCAAGGCGCTGTTTGGCGAAAACGCCCGCTTCCATTCCTCGGGCTGCGTCCGCGTAGATGGCGTCAATCAACTGGTAAACTGGCTGCTGCGCGATAACGGCGATTGGGATCAGACCAAGGT
>JAQGKH010000135.1 GCA_028290225.1 Devosia sp.
GGCACCTCCATGATGTTCCGCTCCTGCACCGTGCAGGCCAATCTCGATTTTTCGAGCGAGGCCGACATGGTCAAGAAACTGCGTGTGGCCCTGGCATTGCAGCCGATCGCCACGGCACTGTTTGCCAACTCGCCCTTTGTGGATGGGAAGGATTCGGGGTTCCGCAGCTTCCGCTCGCAGATCTGGCTGAATACCGATGCAGCGCGCACCGGCATGCTGCCCTTTGCCTTTGAAGAGGGTTTCGGCTTCGAGCAGTATGCCGACTATGCGCTGGATGTGCCGATGTATTTCGTCATACGCGATGGCCAGTACGTTGATGTCGCGGGCGAGAGTTTCCGCGCCTTTCTGGCGGGCAAACTGCCGCAATTGCCGGGTGAAAAGCCGACAATCAAGGATTGGGAAGACCATCTCTCAACTATTTTCCCCGAAGTGCGCCTCAAGCAGTTCCTGGAGATGCGTGGCGCCGATATGGGCGACGAGAATTCGGTGACGGCGCTTTCGGCATTCTGGGTCGGGCTGCTTTACGACGAAATTTCGCTCGAAGCGGCTTACGAGATGATCCAGCCCTGGACCAATGAAGATCGCGAGCATCTGCGCCGCGAGGTGCCGCGCCTGGGGCTCGACACGCCTTTGGGGCGCACCAATGTGTTTGATTTCGCGGCCCAGGCCGTCGGCATCGCCGAAGCCGGACTGGTCCGCCGGGATCGTCGCAACGCGGCGGGCAAGGACGAAACCATCCATCTTGCACCCCTTGAGGAAACTATTCGCCTGTCCCAGTCGCCGGCCGAGCGATGGCTGGCCAAGTTCCATGGCGAATGGCAAGGTGACGTGACCCCCATTTTCCGCGCAGCCGAGATGTAGTTCCGTCTTGCCCTGACCCACTCTCTGGGGCATCACCGGCGCGAACAGCGACGGAGTGGCTAAATGCGGGTTCTGGTGATCGGTTCGGGTGGACGGGAACACGCGCTGGCGTGGAAGCTCGCCCAATCGCCCTTGTTGTCGCAGCTCTTTGTCGCCCCGGGCAATGGCGGCACCGGCGAGATCGCCGAAAATGTCGTCCTCGACATCACCGATCATGCGGCGGTGGTGGGCTTCTGCAAGCTGATGCGGATCGACTTCGTGGTGGTTGGACCGGATGCGCAGGTCGTTGCGGGCCTTGGGGACGATATCCGCACTGCCGGAATTGCCTGCTTTTGCCCATCCAAAGCAGCGGGGCAGCTGGAAGGCTCTAAAAGCTTCACCAAGGCGCTTTGCGATGAAATGGGCATTCCCACTGCTGCGTATAGGCGCTTTGAAAGCGAGAGCGAGGCGCTGGACTACCTCGCTACCCGAACGGCGCCGATCGTGATCAAGGCTGACGGGCTGGCTGCTGGCAAGGGTGTCACAGTAGCCGAGACCATTGAGGCCGCGCGAGGGGCAGTGGAGGACTGCTTTGCGGGTGCCTTTGGCGCGGCGGGCGCTTCAGTGGTGATCGAAGAGTTCATGGTAGGCGAGGAAGTCAGCCTGTTCGTCCTGTGTGACGGCCAAACCATGCTGCCGCTGACGACAGCACAGGATCACAAACGCGCCCATGATGGCGATACCGGGCCAAATACCGGGGGCATGGGCGCTTACAGCCCCGCTGACATCATGACCCCGGAGCTGGAAGCGCAGGTCATGCGCGAGATCATCGAGCCGACAGTGCGCGGCTTGCGTGAACGCGGCACCCCCTATCAAGGGGTGCTGTATGCCGGGCTGATGCTGACGGCGGAAGGTCCCAAGCTCGTCGAGTACAATGCCCGGTTCGGCGATCCCGAAACGCAGGTGATGATGCTGCGCCTCCAATCGGACCTGCTGGAGCTGCTTTATGCCACTGCCACCGGCACTCTTGCCGGGCACGCACCGCGCTGGAGCGAGGATACGGCCCTCACGGTAATCCTGGCCAGCAAGGGCTATCCGGGTGCCTACAACACAGGTTCAGCCATTGGTGGGCTAGAAGGGCTTAACCATGAGGGAATCGAGGTCTTCCACGCCGGAACGCGCCGCGAGGATGGGCGTTTACTTGCAGCAGGGGGACGGGTCCTCAACGTTACGGCGCTTGGGGCAGACATAGCAGAGGCACAGCGTCGTGTTTACCGATGCGTGGACCAGATTGATTGGCCAGAGGGCTTTTGCCGCCGAGACATCGGCTGGCGGGCGATCGAGCGGGCACGTCACTGAGCCCTGCGTCAGGGTTAGCGCTTTACCATTTCCCGCGCCAGTCTTTGACGGCGCTCCCCCCTCGCCTAAGCTGACGGCGCTGCAGCTGCGCGGCAAGGCCATTGCCGATCGCCTGCGCAGCCCGGGCGCGGGGCGTAAAGGCGTGAGCACAACTGCCGGACCAAGGATCGGGGTAGCGCTGGGAGGCGGATCGGCGCGCGGGCTGACCCATATTCCCTATATCGAGGCCATGGATGAACTTGGCCTGCGGCCCGCGGCGATTTCCGGCACGTCCATTGGTGCGCTGATCGGAGCCGGCTGGGCGGCGGGTATGTCGGGCAAGGAATTGCGCGAACATGCCACCGATGTTCTGGGCACGATGCGGATTATCGCCGGCAAGCTCTGGGCCACGCATGTGCGATTAAGCGGTATTCTCAAGACCGGCATTCCTACCCAGCTCGACGCGACCAGCATTGTTGATGCGTTCACGCCGCCGGGTTTTCCCCAGACCTTCAAGGAACTCAAGGTGCCGCTTTATGTCGTGGCAACCGACTTCCAATCCTGGCACCAAGTGGTGTTCAATACCGGTTTCCTGCGGCCGGCCATTGCGGGTTCCATCGCCATTCCCACCCTTTTCAAGCCAGTCAGCTATGCCAACCACATCCTGGTGGATGGTGGCGTCGTCAATCCGCTGCCGCTGGATCAGGCCGATATCGGCACCGATTTCCTGATCGGCATCGATGTCAATGGCGACCCCTCCTCCGGGCTCAACAAGACCGACCACAAGGCGCTGGATCTGTGGTTCGGCTCCGCCCAGATCATGATGCATTCGCTGACGGCGCATATGATGGCCGCCTATCCACCCGATATCTATATCCGCCCGCATGTGTCTTCATTCGGCATGCTGGAGTTCTGGCGGGTGCGCGAAATTCTGGCCCATGTGGACACAGACAAGGATCGCTTCAAGCGCATGCTGGCGCAGCGTATCGAGGACTATATCCAGGATCGGGTGCCCGTGATCGGCAGCGCGGACAAACCGCGCTAGCGCAGGTTCTGGAAGAAGCGCTTCAGCAGGACCTCGGCGCGGGTTGCGCCCAGGCCAGCAATGATCTCGGGCCGATGATGGCAGCTGGGTTGGGCAAACAGGCGGACGCCATTTTCCACGGCGCCGGCCTTGGTATCCTCCGCCCCGAAATACACCCGGCGCAGGCGGGTATGGGCGATGGCGCCGGCGCACATGGCACAGGGCTCAAGCGTGACATAGAGGTCGCAGCCATCCAGCCGGCCGGTCCCTCGCCGTGCCAACGCGGAGCGGATCGCCAGCATTTCGGCGTGTGCCGTTGGATCGTTCAACGCGCGCATCCGGTTGCGCTCGGCGGCCAGCACCTGCCCCGCTTCCACGATCACCGCACCAACCGGTGCCTCGCCCCCGGCAGCCGCATCCGTGGCCAGTTCCAGCGCGAGGTCCATGGGGGCAATGGGCATCAGTTCATCCTTTGCGGCGTTGGCCGCGGGAGGATTAAGCTTAATCCGAGGGGCCGCGCAATCCGCCCACAGTGTTGCCCAGCCTATCGCCTTTCCTGTCCTTGTTGAACTCGGCATTGGCTTGGTGATTGGCCTTGGTCACCGCATCGTCGGCTTCTGGCAGTTTGGCGCCGGGAGCTGGTTGATCGCCATTGAACTGCCGGTTGGCGCTTTTGTTGACGCTCTTGATTTCGTCTGCCGCACTGACGGGCTTGGTGTTGTCGTTCATGATGCACTCTCCTGTTGGTCCACCACAACGCCAGCACACCGGTCATGGTTCTGCCAACTGTTGTTGGCGAACTCGCCTCCCGGAGTCGGATTGACAGGCGTTTTGCCCTATGTTGCCCGAGAAGGAGAATCGCCATGCCGATCCGGCAACTGCCCGAAAACCTCGTCAATCGCATCGCTGCGGGCGAAGTGGTGGAGCGGCCGGCCAGCGTCGTCAAGGAGTTGGTCGAGAACGCCATCGATGCCGGGGCAAGCCGCGTCGTCGTGACCACTGCGGGTGGTGGCAAGTCCCTCATTCGCATCGAGGACGACGGATGTGGCATGGACGGAGAGGACCTGGTGCTGTCGGTGGAACGACACGCCACCTCCAAGCTGGCCGCCGACGATCTCGATGATATCCGCACCCTGGGCTTTCGCGGCGAAGCTTTGGCGTCGATTGGCTCGGTCGCCGAGCTTTCCATTGCTTCGCGGCCCGCAGGGGCGGAGAACGGCTTGCGGCTTGCCGTACGCAACGGCACGCGCCAAGGCCCGGTGCCGCATGCGCTGAACCGGGGCACGGTGGTCGAGGTCAAGGAGTTGTTCCGCAATGTGCCGGCGCGTCTCAAATTCCTCAAATCCGATCGCGCGGAGGCCGCTGCCATCACCGAAGTGGTCAAGCGTCTGGCCATGGCCAATCCAGGCGTGCATTTCGTGCTGGGTGGCTCGGACCGCGCCCCTGCCAATTGGCCGGCCGTGCACGGACCGGGCGCCCTCGAAGCGCGGCTGGCGCAGGTCATGGGTGATGATTTTGCCCGCAATGCAGTGGCTTTGGCCAGCCAGCGCCATGGCGTGGTGGTGGCGGGGCTCGCGGGGCTGCCGACCTTTACGCGGGCCAATTCGCTGGCGCAGTTCTATTTCGTCAACGGTCGCTCAGTTCGGGACAAGGTGCTGATCGGCGCCATCCGCGCGGCCTATGCGGATTATACCTTTCGCGACCGCTTTCCGGTGGTTGCACTTTATCTCGCCATCGATCCGGCCGAAGTGGATGTCAATGTCCACCCCGCCAAGGCCGAGCTGCGATTTCGTGACGCGGGTGCGGTGCGCAGCGCAGTGATCCGTGCCATCGGGGAAGCCCTGACGGGGGCCGGCTGGAAAGCATCTTCCAGCGTTGCCGATGACGTGCTCGGTGCCTTTTCAGCGCCGGCCTACCAGGCTGCGCCAGCCTTTGCCGAAGCGGCGGAACCCGCTTTTGCCGTGCCGTCCTACCCATCGCAGGCCACCCCTACCATCAGGCTTGCCGATGGCGCTTTGGCTCGGCCCCAAGGCCTTGCCGGCTTTACCGAGCCAAGTGGACGGGTGGAACCGATAGCCGAGCCACCGGACCACCCTGAGTTTCCCCTGGGCACTGCGCGCGCGCAGATGTTCGACAACTTCATTATTGCCCAGAATGGGGAGGGCCTGCTGCTGGTGGATCAGCACGCCGCCCATGAGCGGCTGGTTTATGAGCGGTTCAAGCAGCAGATGGCTGCAGGGCCGGTGCAAAGCCAGGCGCAGCTGATCCCCGTCGTGGTGGAGCTGCCCGAGGAGGACTGCGCGCGCCTTGAGGAGGCCGGCGCCGAGCTGGAGCGATTCGGGCTTTATCTCGAGCGCTTCGGTCCCCGCGCCGTAGCGGTGCGCGAAACGCCAGCCCTTCTGGGGCAGACCGATGTGGTTGGCCTCGTGCAAGACATCGCTGACGGGTTGGCGGAATGGGAAACCAGCTCGGCCCTGGCGGACCGCATGGAAGCCATCATCGCGCGGATGGCGTGCCATGGCTCGGTAAGGTCCGGGCGGCGCCTGCGGGTGGAGGAAATGAACGCGCTGCTGCGAGACATGGAGCGGACGCCCCATTCGGGCCAGTGCATTCATGGCCGCCCCACCTATGTGGAGCTCAAGCAGCGCGATATCGAGCGCTTGTTTGGCCGGACCCGCTAACTAGGCTAATTGCTGCAGCGATCATCTCGAGCCGGCGTTCACCCTCCCAAGAGGAGGTGCACCATGAGCGTACTCGACGCCCAGGCGGGCGATGCCATCCGGACCGCCAACGCCATCAAACACGCCATTCAGCCGCTACCCGACCCCGGCAATGCCGCGGCGTTCGGTCGGTTTTTCGATGCATTCGGCGATGCCAAGGTCGTGCTCCTGGGTGAAGCCAGCCATGGCAGTTCCGAGTTCTATGCCGCCCGCGCCGCCATCACCCGCCGCCTGATCGAAAATCATGGTTTCTCCATCGTTGCGGTGGAGGCCGACTGGCCTGATGCCGGCCGGGTTGACCGGCATGTGCGGCAACGGCCCGGCGGGCGCTATGACGAGGCCAGCTTTGCCCGGTTCCCCACCTGGATGTGGCGCAACGAGGATGTGGAGCGCTTCGTGAATTGGCTGCACGAGCACAATAGGGCCTTGCCATTCGAGCAAAGAGTGGAGTTCCGGGGCGTCGATGTGTATTCGCTGCGCGGCTCGATCAGTGAAGTACTGGGATATCTCGACCAGGTGGATCCTGAAGAAGCCCATCGTGCCCGCCGGCGTTATGGCTGCCTTACCCCCTGGCAAGGAGAGCCGGCCTGGTATGGACGCTCGGTGATCACCGGGGAAGTCGACCCGTGCGAAGACAAGGTGGTGGAGCAGCTCACCCGATTGCTGGAGCGCCGGTTGGACTATGAGGCTGAAGACAGCGCGGAATACTTCGACGCGGAGCAGAATGCGCGGGTGGTGCTGGCGGCCGAGCAATACTACCGGATCATGTACAGGGGCTCCAACGACTCATGGAACCTGCGCGACCGGCACATGTTCGAAACGCTGCAATCGGTGCTGGAGCATCGCGGCTCCAATGCCAAGGCCGTGGTATGGGCGCACAACTCCCATGTGGGCCGGGCCAAGGCTACCGAGATGGGCTGGCAGGGCCAGCTCAATATCGGCGATCACGCCAGATCGGCCTGGGGCGACCGGGCTGTAGCCATTGGCTTTGGCACTGATCGCGGCACCGTCGCCGCAGCCGATGACTGGGACGAGCCGATGCAGGTCAAGACGGTGCTCCGGTCGCGCCCGGATTCCTATGAGCGCGTGTTCCAGGCCACCGGCATTGCGCGCGGATTGCTCGACTGGCGGGGGAAGCCCGAGATCCGCGCGGTTCTCGCCAAGCGACGGCTCGAGCGGGCCATCGGCGTGATCTATCGGCCGGAAACCGAGCGGCATAGCCACTATTTCGAAGCCGTGCTGCCCGAGCAGTTCGACGCCTTTGTCTGGTTCGAGCAGACAAAGGCCGTGGTTCCACTGCCCACCGAACCTGCGCATGGCGTGCCCGAGAGCTATCCGTTCGGCGTGTAAGGCTTTCAGGGCCTCAGCCGAAGACGCTGGCCCCCCGATCCGCTACGCCCACCAGGCTGCGCATACCCGCAAACAGTTCGCGGCCCATGCCCCAATGCTGGTTGCCCAGGTCTTCGCTAGCCGCCGGCCGGGCAAGCAGCTCGGCTTCGTCGCCCAGGAACTGCAAGGTTCCGGCATTGGCGTCGAGCCGGATCATGTCGCCGTCGCGCAGCTTGCTGATGGCGCCACCATCCACCGCCTCGGGGGTCATGTGTATGGCCGCCGGCACCTTGCCAGACGCACCCGACATGCGCCCGTCGGTGAGCAAAGCCACCTTGAAGCCACGGTCCTGCAGCACACCAAGGGCCGGAGTGAGCTTGTGCAGCTCGGGCATGCCAATGGCCCGGGGCCCCGAAAAGCGCACCACCGCGATCAGGTCGCTGTTGAGCGTGCCGGCCTTGAAGGCCGCCTGCATTTCTTCCTGGCCGTTGAACACGCGAGCGGGGGCTTCCACCACCCGATGTTCCGGTTTGACGGCGGAGACCTTGATTACCGAGCGCCCCAGATTGCCCGTGAGCAGCTTCAGGCCACCCGTTTGCTGGAAGGGGGTGGCACTGCCGGTGAGCACCTTGGGCAGGTGCGACTGCTTGGGGGCAGGCTCGAAGCTGAGCTTGTCCTCGATCAGCTTGGCTTCTACCGTGTAGTTGGAAAGACCATTGCCCCAGACGGTCTTCACATCCTCATGCAGATGCCCTGATTCGAGCAGTTCCTGGATCAGGAAGCCCATGCCACCAGCAGCGTGGAAGTGGTTCACGTCCGCCAGGCCATTGGGGTAAACGCGGGCCAGAAGCGGGGTCGCATCGGACAGATCGGACATGTCGTCCCAGGTGACCTGCAAACCGGCCGCTGCCGCGATGGCGATCAGGTGCATGGTATGGTTGGTGGAACCACCCGTGGCATGAAGGCCAACCAGGCCGTTGACGATGGCTTTTTCGTTGATCACGTGGCCCACCGGGGTCCATTCATTGCCCTGCGCCGTAAGCGAAAGCGCCCGCACCGTGGCTTGGCGCGTCAGGGCATCGCGCAAGGGCGTGCCCGGGTTAACAAAACTTGCCCCTGGCAGATGCAGGCCCATGATCTCCATCAGCATCTGGTTGGAATTGGCAGTGCCATAGAAGGTGCAGGTCCCCGGCGAGTGGTAGGACTTGGCTTCAGCCTCAAGCAGCTCGGCACGACCTACCTTGCCTTCCATGTAAAGCTGGCGGACGCGGCTTTTTTCGTCGTTGGGCAGGCCGGTTGGCATGGGCCCGGCAGGGATAAACACGGCCGGCAGGTGCCCGAAAGTCAAGGCACCGATCAGCAGTCCGGGTACGATCTTGTCGCAAATGCCCAGGTAAACCGCCGCATCGAACATGTTGTGCGACAGCGCAATGGCGGTGGCCATGGCGATCACGTCGCGCGAGAATAGGCTCAGATCCATGCCGGGCTGGCCCTGCGTGACGCCATCACACATCGCGGGCACGCCGCCCGCCACTTGAGCGGTGGCGCCCATGGCGCGAGCCGCTTCCTTGATGATCTCCGGATAGAACTGATAGGGCTGATGGGCCGAGAGCATGTCGTTGTAGGACGTGACAATTCCCAGGTTCAGGGTCTTGTTTCCGGCCAGTGCCGCCTTTTCGGCGGGCGAGCAGGCGGCAAAGCCGTGTGCGAGATTGCCGCAAGAAAGGCTCGAGCGGTAAACCCCGGCCTCGCGCTGCGCGTCGAGGCGGCGAAGATATTGCTGACGGGTGTCACGGCTGCGGGCCGCTATGCGATCAGTGACATCCTTGATAGCGTGTTGAACAGGCATTGGAGCTCCTTGGGTGGAGCCGCAAGTGGCCGAAGCGGTCGATTGGGGAGCGCTTCGGGGACTATGGGCACCAGTAGACAGTTAAAGGATGGCCGGAGCGCAACACGGCGCGGATGGGAAGGTCCTCGAGGGGCCCCTCGCCCAGCGCCGCATCCAGCACAGCGGCCTTTTCTTCCCCCTCGATGTGGAGGTAGAGCCCATCCGTTTCCAGAAGTCGCGGAAGGGTGAAGGTAATGCGCGGCTCGCCCGCGCCTGGCGCCCGGATGGCGAGAGTCGGTCCAGGTGCCGAGAGAGCCTCGGCGAGGGTGTCGCCGCCGGGAAAAAACGAGGCAGTGTGGCCGTCACCGCCCATGCCGAGCACCACGGCCGCAAAGGGGCGTGGCAGCGTTTCGACTAGTGCATTGGTGCGCGCGATAGCCGGGGCGTCGGGCTCTTCGCCGCCTGAATAGAGCGGGAAGAACCGGGCGGTCGCAGCCGGTCCCTGCAGCATGCGCTCGTTGACAAGGAGCGCGTTGGAGCGATCGCTGGTTTCGTCAACCCAGCGCTCATCGACCAGGGTCACAGCCACCTTGGTCCAGTCGATATCCTTGAGCTTGCCAAGCGCCTGGAAGAACCGGGCCGGGGTCGAGCCGCCGCTCACGGCGATGGCGGCTGTACCGCGCTCGGCAATAGCAGTGCGAATGCGCTCCGCCACAGCTTCCGCCAGTTCCTTGGCGAGCGTGGGCTTATCGGCAAAGGTGCGACGATCCAGCATGTTTATTGGTCTTCCTCATACCAGGTGCGCCCGTCCCGCTCGATCAGCGCGATAGCCCCGGAGGGGCCCCAGGTGCCGGCCGTATAAGGCTGGGGCGGCTCGCTGGAGTTGTTCCACGCCTCACGGATTGGATCGACCCAATTCCAGGCGGCCTCCAGTTCGTCACGGCGCATGAAAAGAGTTTGATTGCCGCGGATCACATCCAGTAGCAGCCGTTCATAGGCCTCGGGCGTGCGTTCGGTAAAGGTCTGGGCAAAAGACAGGTTCAGGGGCACTTCGCGCAGGCGCATGCCGCCCGGACCTGGGTCCTTGATCATCATCATGAGCTTGACACCCTCATCGGGCTGCAACCGGATGATGAGCTTGTTGGCCTTGGGCGCGCCCTCGGCATGATCGAAGATCGAGTGCGGGATCGCGCGGAACTGGATGCAGATTTCGGAAACGCGGTTGGCCATGCGCTTGCCGGTGCGCAGATAGAACGGCACCCCCGACCAGCGCCAATTGCCGATTTCGGCCTTGAGCGCCACAAAGGTTTCGGTGCGCGATCCCTTTTTATCGGTGGGCAGTTCCTCCTGGTAGCCCTTGACCGACGTGCCCTCCGAGGACACGGCGCGGTATTGGCCGCGCACGGTCATCCGCGCGACGTCCCCTGCCGTGATCGGCTTGAGCGAGCGCAGCACCTTGAGCTTTTCATCGCGCAGGGCATTGGCGTCGTCCGAAGCCGGCGGCTCCATGGCCACGAGGCACAAGAGCTGGAGCATGTGGTTCTGGATCATGTCCCGTAGCGCGCCGCTTTCGTCGTAATAGCCGCGCGTTCCAGCCCCGACCGACTCCGACACGGTCAGTTGCACATGGTCGATATGGGTGGAGTTCCAGATCGGCTCGAACAGCGTATTGGCAAAGCGCAGCGCCAACAGGTTCTGGACCGTTTCCTTGCCCAGATAATGATCGATGCGGTAGACCTGATCTTCCTCGAAGATCTTGGCCACGCCATCATTGATTTCCATCGATGACGCCAGATCGTGGCCAAGGGGTTTTTCGATCACCACGCGGGCATCGCGGCGGTAATAACCCATCTTCGACAGGTACTCGGCGATCGGCGCGAACAAGTCCGGCGCCACCGCCAGATAGAAGGCGCGCACGATCTGCGGATCGTCGCGCAGCTTGTCGCCCAGATCAGCCCATTTGGCTGGATCGCTGACGTCGTTGGCCACATAGGAGAAGATCGACACGAACTGATCGATGGTGGCCTGCTCGCGATACGCTTCTTCGACGAAGTCGGATATGGCGTCGCGGGCGAGCTTTTGAAACTCGGCGTCGGACAGGGGCGAGCGCGATACGCCGATGATGCGGGACTGCTCGTCGAACTGCCCATCCTTGAAGCGATGGTAAAGGGCGGGGATCAACTTGCGCTTGGTCAGGTCACCAGTAGCCCCGAACACAACATAGTCAAAGGGTTGGACCGGAATAATACGGCTGGACACGAGGCAAGTCCCTTGTTGGAGGCCTAGGCGGCTGATGCGAAGTTCTGCTTGGCGAGAATGACCGCGCCGTGCAAGGGTTCATAGAGTGGCATAGCGACGTAATCGCCGTAGCGCTGCTGCAGCATGGGGAAGATGCGCTGCCCAAAGCCGCCGACAACCGCCAAGACCTTGGCATTGCGAGCCTGGAACCAGCGGACATAGGCATCCACATAGCCCAGCTGGATTTCCATCATCTTGTGGGCAACGGGGTCCCCACGGTCATAGTGTTCAACCAAAAGCGGCATCAATTTGCCGAATTCCCCGGGCGCGCGTCCGATAAGGACATCGTCGCCCCCTTCCGAGCCGTCACGGCTGATGATCTTGAGGTCCAGGTCGACCGCAAAAGACCAGCTCATCACCGCCTGATTGTCGCCACCCAGGGCCGCGAGCACGGCTTCAGTCAGGGGCGAGGCTTCCACGAGCCCATCGGCCGCTTCAACCGCATAGCGGACCAGTTCGCGCCCCAGGATGGCGCCCGACATCTGGTCGCCAATCTGGAATCCCCAGCCGCCACATTGGAAGCGCTGTCCTCCGACCACGGCAAGGGCGGCCGAGCCGGTGCCAACAATGATCACGCCCCCTTCGCCGCCCCCAAGTGCCCCCGCATGGGCGATGTCGATATCGTCGTAGACCTTGACGCCAGCAAAGGGCCAGGGACGCGCGGCAAAGGCTGCTCGGGCGCTATCCATGCGCCCACCGGCCATCCCGAAACAGGCAAAAGTGTTGGCCGTCTGGCGGTAATCAATGCCGGCGGCGGCGAACACATCACGGGTGCCCTCGCTGATGGCCTTGAAGGCCGGCTCCGCGTCATCGATCTGCAGGTTGGAGCGACCGTTCTTGACCTCGGCAAGGGTTTGCAAATTCTCGTCGGCCAGGCGGATGCGACAATTCGTGCCGCCGCCATCAACGCCAAGATAAAACCGGGGCACGCGGGTCAACTCCGTGGAAAGGCCGGATGGTAAAGGCTTGTTTCGGCGCGGACCATAATGCGAAAGCCGGTAAGACGAAAGTAGAATAAGCACCCCAAGGCATGGCCGAAGCAGGGCTCGCACGTGCCCCCGAACCGGCCTAATATCGGGACTTGGGCGGACACAGCCTGGTTCGAGGCCCGAGCCGGCAAAAACAAAGGTGCGGTGATGCAGCGGCATGTGCTGGTTCTAGGTGGCGCTCGCTCGGGCAAGACGGCGTTGGCCGAGCGGCTGGCGATTCGCTCGGGGGGCAAACCGGCCTATCTTGCCACGGCCGAAGCGCTCGATAGCGAGATGCGCGATCGGGTCGCAACCCATCAGCGTGGTCGAGCCGGGCGGTTCACTACGATCGAGGAGCCGCTGGCGCTGAGCCAGGCGCTGACGCGGGCCGCGCTGGACCATGACGTCGTATTGGTGGATTGCCTGACGCTGTGGATCACCAATCTGCTGATCGCGAACAAAGATGTCGCAGGCGCTGTAAGCGAACTCAGTGCCACGCTGACCGAATTGGACACTGCCAGAATCATTCTGGTGAGCAACGAGGTCGGGCTGGGAATCGTGCCCGACAATGCGCTGGCGCGAACCTTTCGGGACCTTGCCGGGTCAGCCCATCAGCGGCTCGCCGAAATCTGCGACGATGTGTACTTCGTGGTGGCGGGCCTGCCGATGACGCTCAAAGGCGAATACCCGGCTGAAGCGCCCGGGCGAATTCACGAGGCTTGAACGAGGCTCAGGAGCCAAAAGGCTGCGAGCGCCAGAGTTAAGCCAAACAGCACGGTGAGAGTGGCCCGATAGAGTGCCAGGGCCGCCTCGATGTCACCGGCATCGAGCTCACGCCGGCCCGATCCGAGCAGGGGCAGATCGACCACCTCCCCGTCATAAGCGCGCGGACCGCCAAGGGCCAAGCCCAGAGCGCCGGCGAAGGCTGCTTCGGGCCAGCCCGAATTGGGCGAGGCGTGCTTGCGCGCATCGCGGCGGGTGGTGGCCCAGGCGGCGCTGGGACTGGCGCGCGGCACAAGGAAGCAGGCGGCGGTGATCAGCCCGGCGGTGAGACGCGCCGGCACCCAGTTGACGAGATCGTCGAGCCTGGCCGCGGCCCAGCCATAATACCGGTAACGGTCGCTGAGATGGCCGATCATGGAATCGGCAGTGTTGATGGCCTTGTAGAGCGCGATACCAGGCAGGCCGCCAATCAGCAGCCAGAACAAGGGCGCAACGACGCCATCGGAGGTGCTTTCCGCGAGGGTTTCGACGGCGGCACGCGCCACCCCTGCCCTGTCAAGCTGTTCTGGATCGCGCCCCACGACGTGGCTGACGGCCTGGCGCCCCTCCGCCAGCGAGCGATTCAGGGCGGTGGCAACGGCGTCTACCGCGCGGCCAAGCTCCTTTTGCGCCAGAAAGACGGTGGCCAGCAGGGCTTCGGCAATCCAGCCGAAGGGAATGGCCCGCAACAGGGCTTGCACCAGCAGGGCGGCAGACAAGGTGGCGAGGAGGAGAATGATCAATCCCGCAATCCCGGCGCGGCGCTGCCCCTGGGGAGAGACCTGGTCGC
>JAQGKH010000192.1 GCA_028290225.1 Devosia sp.
CCTTGAGCAGCGCCAGGTCGCCCGCGGGAAACACATCGGGATGGCCGGCACAAAACATCAGATAAACCTGCGCCGTCCAGGGGCCAATCCCCTTATGGGCCGTGAGATAATCCACCGCCGCCGCTGCGGGCAGCGTTTCCAGATGCGAGAAATCCAGCTCGCCCGCCACCATCGCCTCGGCAATCACCCGCACCGTGCGATACTTGCCACCCGAAAAGCCCGTCGCCCGCACCTGGGCCTCTTCGAGTTCCAGATAGGCTTGTGGATCATGCGCCCCCGGCAGCAGGGCAAAGCGCGACCAGATCGCCTGCGCACTCGCCACCGATAGCTGTTGCCCGCAGATCACCCGCGCGATGCCGGCAAACCCGGGCTCGGTGATACGCGGCGTGACCATCCCCGCCCGCGCGCGCACCGGTTCCAGCCGCCGATCCAGCCGCATCAGCCGCTCCAGATGCATGTCGATCGCCGCCTGGCTATCGAGCCGCAGTGACGCCGCCACATCGCTCATATAAACTGCCCTTGTGTCGCGCTCTTCAAACCGTCCCCTGTTGCGTTTTGCCCCGAGCCCCAACGGGCTGCTGCATCTCGGCCACGCGTTTTCGGCCCTTTACACCTGGTCCGCCGCAGCGGCGCTGGGCGGCACCGCCCTTTTACGGATCGAAGACATCGACGGCGAGCGGTGTAAACCCGAATTTACCGCAGCCATTCTCGAGGACCTGCATTGGCTGGGGCTCGACTGGCCCGAACCGGTGCTGCAGCAATCCGCGCGCCTGGATGCCTATGCCGACGCCGGCGAGCGCCTGCGCGACCTCGATCTGCTGTATCCCTGTTTCTGCAGCCGCGCCCAAATCGCCGCCAAAGCCACCGGCACCGATCCCGATGGCGCGCCGCTTTACCCCGGCACCTGCCGCCATCTGAGCCCGGCCGAGCAGATCGAACGGCTGGAGCGCGGCGATCCCGTGCAATTCCGCCTCGATACCGAACGCGCCACCGCCATGGCCGGCGCGCTCACCTTCACCCTTGTCGGCCCTCTCGTCACCGATCGTCCGCAAATTCGCTATGCCCGACCCGAGCGCTGGGGCGATGTGGTGCTGCAACGCAAGGGCACCCCGACCAGCTATCATCTGAGCGTCGTGGTCGATGACGCCGCCCAGGGCATCACCCACGTCACCCGTGGTCGCGACATGGAAGCGGCCACCGATATCCATGTGCTGCTGCAGTTCCTGCTGGGTTTGGCCTCCCCCATCTACCATTTCCACCGCCTGATCCTTGACGAGGATGGCAAGAAACTCAGCAAATCCAGGGGTTCGAGAACCCTGCGGGATCTGCGGGCGGATGGCTGGAGCCCCGACGACATCCGGCGCGAACTCGGCTTTGCCCCGCTCCGGCTGAACTAGAGGGCTCGCCACCCGGGTTCACCCATTGTCAGTTTCGTGTCATCTATGCTGCACCAGTCGATGATTTTTGCATCGTATGGGCGGCTCACCCATTTAGGGATCAGGACATCCCCATCCGCAGGAATTCATGGAAACCACACTGAACATCGCCATTGCCCTGGCTCTGCTTTTCGTCGTCGGGGTGCTCGGCCTCGGCCTTTGGAACATGCTCCGGGGCGGTTCGGGCAATACCAGCCAGCGCCTGATGCGCCTGCGTGTCATCGGCCAGGCCGTGGCCCTTGTGCTGTTGCTTGGCGCCTTGTTCCTGTTTGGCGGAAGGGCCTGAACCATGGTCAAGCTCAACTCCATCTACACCAGAACCGGCGATGACGGCACCACGGGCCTCGTGCGCGGGGCCCGCCGCCCCAAATACGATCTGCGCATCGAGGCCTTCGGCACCGTGGACGAAGTCAACAGCTTCATCGGCCAGGCACGGCTGCAAACCGGCTCCATGCCCAAGATCGACACCATGCTCGGGCGCATCCAGAACGACCTGTTCGATGTCGGCTCCGATCTGGCCACCCCCGGCCAGGATGCCCCCGATGCCGAGCACCCCTCGCTGCGCATCACCGCCGTCCAGACCGCCTGGATCGAAAAGCAGATCGACAGCTACAATGCCGATCTTGCTCCCCTCAAGAGCTTCGTTCTGCCTGGGGGCACGCCGCTGTCGGCCGCCTTTCACATCGTGCGCACCGTGACGCGCCGGGCCGAACGGCTGGTGGTCGAACTGGCCGCCGCCGAGCCCGATACCAGCCCCGAGGTCATCCGCTATCTCAACCGCCTGTCGGACCTGTTCTTCGTTTTGGCGCGGGTGGCCAACAACCAGGGCACCAAGGATGTGCTGTGGGTCCCCGGCTCTTACGGCGACCTGAGGAAAGGCAGCTGACGCCCGGGGCGCGCCATGTTCCTGCCCCTGCATGACTCCAATCCGATCCGCCACATCGCCTTTCCCGGCGTCACCTATGCCTTGATGGCGTTCACCGCCCTGGTGTTCGTCATCCTGTCCTTCCTTTCGCCCATAGGGTTTCTCCATGCGGCCATCGAATGGGGGATGATCCCGGTCGTGGTGCGCGATATCTATCCCCAGCCGCTCCCCTGGCTGCCCGATTGGGCCAATCTGGTGACCTATGCCTTCCTGCATGCCGATTGGCTGCATCTGGGCAGCAACATGCTGTTTCTTTGGGTCTTTGGCGACAACATCGAGGACGCGCTGGGGCACCTGCGGTTCTTGTTGTTCTATCTGGCCTGCGCCGCCGGCGCGGCACTGCTGCACCTGGCCTTCGATCCCGCCAGCACCACGCCCCTGATCGGCGCTTCGGGCGCGGTCGCCGGGGTCATGGGCGCTTATTGCCTGCTTTATCCCCATGCCCGCGTATTCGTGCTGGCCCGCATCGTCATTCCCATTCCCCTGCCGGTTCCCGCGTTCTGGATGCTGGGCTTCTGGGTCGCCACGCAGATCTTCAACGTCTTGGCCGGCTCGCTGGAGCCCGTGTCCTGGTGGGCTCATCTGGGCGGCTTTGCGACTGGCGTGCTCCTCGCGGCTCTGGGCAAGCGGGCCCAGGTCCCGCTCTGGGGCGGCGGCTAAACCTTTGTTTACGCGGCCGCCGCTAAACTGCGGCGCCTGAACCTGGAAGGGCCGTGATGAACACCGACCTGGCCACTCAACTGCTCACCAGCCGCGCTGCCGCCACCCAGCAAACCGTTCAGTTGGCCGTGCTCAAGAAGTCGCACGAAATGGAAAGCGATCTGGTCGCCATGCTGGCCCAAGCCGTGCAGGCGGCTCCCCCCGCGGGTCAGGGGCTCACGGTGGACAAGCGCGCCTAGCCGCCAAGCCCCAGCAGCGCTTCCACCACCGCATGCCCGTCCGGCGTGTTCCATTCCGCCGGCCCCTGCAGCACCGCCAGTTCGCATCCCCTGGCATCCAGCACCAGTGTTGCCGGCAGGCCCACCGCCACCGCCTCGCGCTTGAGGCGCTCGAACGCCGCAAAGGTGGGATCGGCATAAAGCGGCAGATGGGCGAACTGCCCCTCGCTCAAAAATGCCTTGGCCTTGGCCATCCCATCCTCGCCGATATCGAGATTGATCGGCAAAACCGCGAAATCTTCGGAATTATACTGCGCTGCCAGCGCATCCAGCGCCGGCATTTCCTCCCGGCACGGCACGCACCAGCTCGCCCAGAAATTGACC
>JAQGKH010000232.1 GCA_028290225.1 Devosia sp.
GCCACTTGGGTGCTACTGCTCCTTGAAGCGATAGCCGACGCCGTAAAGCGTTTCGATCATCTCGAAGTCATCGTCGGTGACCTTGAACTTCTTGCGCAGGCGCTTGATGTGGCTGTCGATGGTGCGATCGTCCACATAGACCTGATCGTCATATGCGGCGTCCATCAGGGCGTTGCGGGATTTAACGACCCCAGGCCGCAGCGCCAATGCTTGCAGGATCAGGAACTCGGTTACTGTCAAGGTCACGCGCTGCCCCTTCCAGGTACAAGTGTGACGCTCCTCATCCATGACCAGCGAACCACGTTCGATCAACTGCTTGCTGGGCAAGCTCTCCCCGGTGCTTGCGGAGGTGGTGGATGGATCCCGGGGGGCAGAGCGGCGCAGGATCGCCTTGACGCGTTCCACCAGTAGCCGCTGCGAAAAAGGTTTGGTGATGAAATCGTCGGCGCCCATCTTCAGGCCGAACAGTTCATCGATCTCCTCATCCTTGGAGGTGAGAAAGATAACGGGCACGTCCGATTTCTGGCGCAGCCGACGCAACAATTCCATGCCGTCCATGCGGGGCATCTTGATGTCGAGGATTGCGAGGTCAGGCTTGTCGGTTGTCAAACCCTCGAGACCCGAAGCGCCATCCGTGTAGGTCGCAACCTGATATCCTTCCGCTTCCAGCGTCAGGGACACGGAGGTGAGAATATTACGATCATCGTCGACAAGTGCGATCTTGGGCATAGGCTGCCTTTCTGTTGTTCTTGCATTGGCGCTTGGCCGTAGGCGTTGCAGGCGATGAATGGGCGTTAAATAAGGCACGCTTAGGGATAATGCCAAGTGCGGCGCCTGGTACAGGCACATGCAACTTCCGTCTTAAGACCGATTTGGGGATGGCTGAAGCACGTCAGACTACCCTAGTTTCCCCTTGTTTACGCGTGTCAACTGCACCGCGAAGCGCCAACGGAGACGACCCTATGCCCCAATATGATCATCCAACCCTCCGCGGCCGGCTCGCTAAACAAGCGACCACCTTATGGCTGAACGAAGACGCGCCTGCCCTGGTTGCACATGCCCTGCGCCAGGGAAATGCCGTGCAGTCTGCGGATGGCGCGCTTTGCGTTCGCACCGGCGCCTTTACGGGGCGTTCCCCCAAGGACAAGTTCATTGTTCGCGACGCACTCACCGAGACGCGGGTCTGGTGGAGCAATTGCGGGGCGATGAACCCAAACCAGTTCGATGCGCTGCTGGAGGATGCCGTTCAGTCCCTGCAGGGCGAGGCCGTTTTCCAGCAGAATCTGCTGGCTGGCGCCGACCCGCGCCATCAATACGAGGTCACGGTGCTTACGCCCAGTGCCTGGCACGCCCTGTTCATCCGCAACCTGCTGATCCGGCCTGGTGAAGGCGTGCCTGCGGGCGAAAAGCAGATGCCCGTAACCATCGTGCATGCGCCGCACTTCAAGGCCGATCCGGCGCGGCATGGCTCGCGTACTGAAACAGTGATCGCGCTCGATCTCAGCCGCAATATCGTGGTGATTGCCGGCACGCTTTATGCCGGCGAAATCAAGAAGAGCGTTTTTTCCGTTTTCAACTTCCACGCCCCCCATCATGGCGTGCTGCCCATGCATTGTTCGGCCAATCTAGGCCCCAATGGAGACACCGCCCTGTTTTTCGGCCTGTCGGGGACCGGCAAGACCACGCTCAGCAATGATGCTGGCCGGCCTTTGATCGGGGATGACGAGCATGGCTGGAGCGATCAGGGCATCTTCAACCTTGAAGGGGGATGCTATGCCAAGACGATCCGGCTGAGCCCCGAGGCGGAGCCGGAGATCTATGCGGCAAGCCGACAATTCGGCACTGTGCTTGAAAATGTGGTGATCGATCCTGTCAGCAAGCTGCCCGATTTCAATGACGTCTCGCTGACCGAAAATACCCGCGCGGCCTACCCGCTGAGCGTGTTGCCCTCCATTGCCAAGGGCAGCATCGGCGGCACGCCCCGCACTGTGGTCTTTCTTACCGCCGATGCCTTTGGGGTTCTGCCCCCTATCGCCCGGCTGACGCCGGAACAGGCGGTTTACCATTTCCTGTCGGGCTATACTGCAAAGGTCGCCGGCACGGAACGTGGCATCATCGAGCCGCAAGCAACATTTTCGGCGTGCTTTGGCGCGCCGTTCATCGCCCTGCATCCCACCGTTTATGGCAACATGCTAGCTGACAAACTCCAGAGCAGCGGGGCTTCGACCTGGCTTATCAACACGGGGTGGACTGGCGGCGGCTATGGCACGGGCAAGCGCATCGATATCGCCTCCACCCGCCGCCTGCTGAACGCCGCCCTCAGCGGCGAGCTTGATAAGGCGGGCATGCGCATCGATGAGTTGTTCGGCTTCGCGGTACCCCTGCTAGTGCAGGGGGTAGATACCAGGCTTTTAACGCCGCGACTGACTTGGGACGACCCCCAGGCCTATGACCGGCAGGCGCTGCACTTGGCCGGCTTGTTCAGGGCCAACTTCGAAAAGTTCGGCGATCTGGCGCAAGCCTCTGGTGGACCATCACTGGCCCAGGCGGCAGAATAAGTCACAGCCAACAAGAAGGGCGCCCTAGGCGCCCTTTTCTATTGATCAGAACCGCCGTTAGTTGGGCGCGTAAAAGATGTGCGAGCCGATCTGGGCGATCTGGTTGTAGGTGCGGGACCAGGAGGGCTGCACCGCTGTGGTATGATAGAACAATGCCGAGCGCGGCAGGGCACTAACCTTCTCCCCAGTGACGAACTCGGCGTAAACCGTTTCAGCCAAGGCGGCAGAACGGACCCAGGCGCGGCGTTCGCCTGGGGTATCGGCGCGGCCGTCACAGGCAAAGGTGAACTGGCAGCGATACCGGCCCTTGTCGGCGTTCTGATAGATCACCCCACAAAGAGTTGAAGGGAACTTTCCCGACAGCGCGCGGTTAACAATAACATTGGCGACGGCAAGTTGGCCGGCTTGGCTTTCTCCGCGCGCCTCATGGTAGATGGCCTGCGCCAGGCAATCGCGCTCAGCATTGGCATGCTCGATGCGCTTGGCAGTGGGCTCGAAGCCCTGATCGACATAGCGCGACAGAAGTTCTGAATTGAGCGCGGTTGCTGACTGCGGTGAGGGTGGCGCGAAGCTCGCAATGGCGGAGAGCGCCCCATTGCTGCCGCCAAAGGAGCCCCGGGCGATATAGCCCATCAGAACTTCGGAATTGAGCTCGGGCGGGTGCTCGGCTGCATGAACGTCAAAGGAACGAAGCGCCTTTTGGCGTTCCACATAATTGGCCAGCAAGGCCGGGCTGAGCGGCCGCTGATCTGGTGTTACGGTCGGCCCCAGGGCCGGTCTGGAGCGTAGTTCTTGAACCTTGGGAGGGATCTGGAGCGGAGCGACGTCGGCAATACGAATTGATTGAGCATGGGTCGGCACGAGAGTTACGAATAGCACCAGGGCCACTGCACAGAGCGCGAGAAGGTGAGAGAGCGCGCGCCTCGTTGTTGCTTGCCAGCTTTTCGTCAATGCCCCGTCCTTACCCTTGGGCTACGGCGATCATATTCGCCGTGCCTTCGTCGGCGTCCCCCATGGGACCGTCCAGTCACGTCGGCCGGCACCCTAGCCGAGGCACGTCGAACTGAAAACCGAAATTTACGCCGGATTAACCATACGGCTTAGGAAATTAAGACAGGGTTAACGGAGCGCGAGCCCGTTGAAAACCCTTAAAATGCAAGTACTTGGGAGATGAATAGCCACGGATTAAGGAAATCCGTAAAGCTTTAAGGGCTTAATGTCGCGCTCTGCGTTCTGTTTACGCAGTGTTGCGGCAGCGCGACATTGCACCGATCGCGAGGGCGGTCGAGGATAGAAGCCCGAGGCTTCAGCCTAGCGGAAAAGCGGCTCGGTGGACGTGCTCCAGGCTTTCATGGATGGCTATCCCGAGAGCCCGGATTTCTTCACTGGGATGAACGAGATCCGGGACCATGACGGTTTGCATGCCAGCGGCGTGCGCGGCCCGAACCCCCGTATGGCTGTCTTCCAAAGCCAGGCAATGCCGCGGCTCGACACCGAGGCGACTGGCAGCCAGCAGGTATGGCTCGGGATGAGGCTTGGGATTGATGACGTCATCGCGAGTGACGATGGTGTCGAACAGATCGAGCAGCCCGGCGGTGCCGAGATG
>JAQGKH010000241.1 GCA_028290225.1 Devosia sp.
GTGAACCAGCGGTTCAGATCCACATCGGCGCAGCGGGCCGAACAGAAAGGCCGAAAGCCCTGCAGGGCGGGCTTGCCGCAGATCGGACAGGGTTTGGGCGAGGTCGGTGCTGCCATCATACGCCCGAGTGGCTGGATTTGTTAAGCCAGTTGAAGTGCACGGGATAGCCTTCACCGGCCAGCAGCGCTGCCGTTTCGGTCAGGGGCAAACCAACAACGCCCGAATAAGAGCCAGAAAGCTTGAGCACAAAGGCCCCGGCAATGCCCTGGATGGCGTAGCCCCCAGCCTTGCCCTGCCATTCAGCGCTGGCGAGATAGGCTTCCATTTCGCGGGTGGACAGGCGCTTGAAGCGGATGCGGGTTTCAACGATCCGCTGCCGCTTGGCCCCGCCGGGGGTCAGCACCGTTATGCCCGTGAAGACGCGATGCGAGCGGCCCGAGAGCAGGCTGAGGCAGTTGGCGGCCTCTTCCATGGTTTCGGCCTTGGGCAGGATGCGACGCCCCACCGCCACCACCGTGTCGGCAGCCAGCACCAAGGCCTCAGCCCCGATGCCGGCCGTGCGCGCCTTGTGCTGGGCCGTGATGGCCTTGAGATCAGCCAGGCGGGCTGCCAGCTTGCGCGGCAACTCGGCTTTTTCGGGGGTTTCATCGACATGGGCCGGCACCAGGTGCTCGGGCTCAATGCCGATCTGATTGAGCAGTGCCAGGCGACGGGGCGAGGCAGATGCCAGGATAAGCTCGGGACGGCTGGCCATGAAACGGCCTTACCGGAAGCGGAAGGTCAGGCGGCCTTTGGTCAGGTCGTAGGGAGTCATCTCACACAACACCTTGTCGCCGGTCAGCACGCGAATGCGATTCTTGCGCATGCGGCCCGAAGTGTGCGCGATGATCTCGTGCTCATTTTCCAGCTTGACCCGAAAGGTCGCGTTGGGAAGCAATTCTACCACGGTGCCTTGAAACTCAAGGACTTCTTCTTTCGCCATGAAAACTCCTGAAAAGAAACCCAGCGGGCAGGTTCTGCCGGCCGGGGTCCTGAAATTGCGCGCAACCTAACGGAAATCAAGGGGTTTGTGAACCACCGGAAACCAGTGGCTCCAACTGCTCGCGCACGCGCCGGCGCAGGGTGTCGCGAAGCTCGCGATAAGCCCCCAGAATGCTCTCGCGGTTGCCTTCCACACTGGAAGGATCCGCCAGGGACCAATGCTGGACCTCATTGGCCTCCAGGCCCTTGCGCTGCACGGCCCCGGGAGCGTCATCGGAAAGGGTGACGACGAGGTCGAAGCGGTTGGCCACGAGTTCATCCAGGATATGGGGGGTGTGCACCGACATATCAATGCCGATCTCCTCCATGACCTGGTGGACAAACTGATCGGCGACGCCACCGTTTACCCCGACCGAGCGCGCCAGGAGCCGTCCGGGAAACAGCTGGCGCGCCAGGGCCGCGGCAATGGGCGAGCGCACCGAATTCATCGAACACACGAACAACACGCTGGGCAGCTCGCTTTTGCGCTGGTCGATGCGGCTGGCATAGGGCTGCACGGCGCAGACCAGGGTGAACAAGCGCCTCGCGGTGGGCAGATCGATGATCAGCTTGTTGTCAAGCCGGGTGCGCAGCAGTTGGGCGGCCTCGTCATGCATGCCGCGCCGCGCCATATCCACGGTCTCGATCTGGAAGGGTTGGGCGGAGCGGATCGCCTCGTAATAACTGTCGCGAATGCGGAAATAATCGCGGATCAGGCGCCGGAACGGGGTCAGCGACAGGTAGTGGGCGGCAATGGGCTGGAAGGTTTCGGGATGGCGCACATCGAGCACGATATAGTTGCCGATGATCGACATATGGAGCGCGAAGGGGCCGACCGCATCCACCCGGGCGGGCCGGAAGCTATTGTCTTCCAGCAGGTCATAAATGGCGATGCGCCATTCATGCACCTCATCGGGGTTGATCGAGGTGATGGTGTTGGGATCGAGCGTGACCGTTACAAGGCGGTCCGTTTCCGCGCTTGCCGATCGCAACTCCATCGAAATACTCACCGGTTGAGCCGAATGGAAATGGAGCGCCCGTGGCCATGGAGCGCCTCCACCCCCGCAAGGGTGATGGCGGGCCCTGCCAGGGCCGCCAGCGAGGCGGGACTGCAGCCCAGGATCGAGGTGCGCTTCATGAAATCGAGCACCCCCAGCCCCGAAGCAAAGCGGGCCGAGCGCGCGGTGGGCAACACGTGGTTGGAGCCGCCCACATAATCGCCGATAGCTTCGGGCGTGTGATGCCCGAGAAAGATTGCGCCGGCATGACGAATGCGGGCGACGAGCGACTGGGGATCATCAACCGCCAGTTCCACATGCTCGGAGGCAATGCGATTGGCCAGATCAATCGCCTGGTCGAGCGAGGCCACCCTGATGATGGCACCAAACTCCTCCCAACCTTCGCGCGCCAGTGCTTGCTTGGGCAACAAGGAGAGTTGCCGATCCACCTCTGCTGCGACTGCGTCGGCCAGGGCCGTCTCGGTGGTGACGAGAATGGACTGGGCCCCGCCGCCGTGCTCGGCCTGCGCGATGAGGTCAGCGGCGACCCAGGCGGGGTTGGCCGAGCCGTCGGCGATCACCAGCACTTCGGAGGGGCCGGCGATCATGTCGATGCCTACCTGCCCGAACACCTGACGCTTGGCAGCAGCGACATAGGCATTTCCTGGGCCCACGATCTTGTCGACCCGGGCGATGCTGGCGGTGCCATAAGCCAAGGCCGCCACCGCCTGGGCGCCGCCGACACGGTAGATTTCGGAAACCCCGGCAATCCGTGCTGCCGCCAGAATGGAGGGGCTATACTCACCATTGGGCGTCGGCACCACCATGGCGATGCGCTCGACCCCAGCCACAACAGCGGGAACAGCATTCATCAGCACCGAAGAGGGATAGGAGGCAAGCCCCCCCGGCACGTAGATGCCCACGGCATCCACCGCCGTCCAGCGCGTGCCGAGCGTTACGCCCAAGGCGTCCTCGTAGAGGTGATCCACGGGTTTTTGCTTTTCGTGATGGGCGCGAATGCGATCATGGGCGGTCTGAAGTGCCCCCATGACTTGGGCAGACACCTGCGCCGAGGCGGCCTCGATCTCGTCAGCGGTGAAGCGCAGGGTAGCCGGCGTGACCCCGGCCTTGTCGAAACGGTTGGTCAGCTCCACCAGCGCGGCATCGCCTCGCTCGCGGACCTGGCTGATGATACCGGCCACCACATCCCCCACTTCCACCGAGGCTTCGCGCTTGCCACCGAGCAGGGCGGTGAATTGCGGCTCAAAATCGGGACGGGAGGCGTCGAGGCGAAGGGGCATCCGGCAGGGCCTTTGTTAATCGAGAGCGTGAACGGGCTTGGCAGCAGCGGCCCAGGCGGCGCCCAGATCGGCAAGACGCGCTTCGAGGCATTCCACGGTCAGCCGCACAGTGCCACCGCCGGCGAAACTGAGTTCCACCAGGCCCGCCGGATCATCAGTCACCGTAAAGGTGACAGCAAGTAGCTCGAGCACACCATCCCGGGCGTTGGGATCAAAGCCGGCAGTGGCCACATGGGTGACGGTATCGAAATGCAGGCCAGCGCGCTTGCGCAGGCCCTTGCCGCGCGCATCGGCGCTTTCCCAATCGAAACGGTTCATCAGCAAGGCGAAGCGACGATCAGCGCGGGCGTAGCCCATATCGCCTACCCGCACCACGGCATCCTGCACATGGGCCGAAATCACTTCCAGATCTTCGCTGTCGAGCGCCAGGAGCTTGAGGTCAGTCATGAAAAAGCAGGCCTTGTTGGGTGGAGATGTGCCTAATCTGGGCAGCCCCGTCCCGATCTACAAGCTTGCCCCCGCCTGGGCAATCGCCGCCTGTGCATAAATGCGGGTGCTCAGTTCCGGGCCATGGCTCCTGGCGCCAGCCGGGCGGCGCCGCCGGTTGCAATCGACAATGGATGAGCAGCACCGACCATCAAGACCACCAGCAACGTCTTGTGCCCGAGCCCGATCAGCGCACCGGTGCCGTAGTGCTGTGCGGCTTGCCAGAAAAAGGGCCGGCTCAGCAAGAACCGGCCCCTTCTGTTCTAGCCCGCCAGCCGCTCGATTTCGGCGCCGCAGCGGCTCAGCTTGTCTTCGAGACGCTCAAAGCCGCGATCCAGATGATAGATCCGGTTCACCACGGTTTCCCCGCGCGCTGCCAGCCCGGCGATCACCAGCGACACCGAAGCGCGCAGATCGGTGGCCATCACCTGGGCGCCCTTCAGTTGGCTCTTGCCGGTGATGGTGGCCAATTGCCCATCCACATGGATATCGGCGCCAAAGCGGGCCAGTTCGGCCACATGCATGTAGCGGTTCTCGAAAATGGTTTCGCGAATCTTGGAAACACCGGTCGACATGGTCATCAGCGCCATAAACTGCGCCTGCAAATCGGTGGGGAAGCCGGGGAATGGATCGGTGTCGACATCCACGGGCTGGATGCCATTGCCGTTGCGGCGCACCCGAATGCCGTTGCCCTCCACGGAAATCTGCGCGCCGGTCTGCCCCAGAATGGCCAGCGCGGCATCCAGATGCTCGGCGCGGGCACCCCGCAGCAGCACATCGCCGCCGGTCATTGCAGTTGCCATAGCAAAGGTGCCGGTTTCGATGCGGTCGGGGATCACATCGACGCTGGCGCCATGCAAGCGATCAACCCCCACCACCTTGAGGGTGCGCGTGCCGATGCCGGTGATATCGGCGCCCATGGCGACGAGGCATTCGGCCACATTGGTGATCTCGGGCTCCTGGGCGGCGTTTTCGATGATCGTCGTGCCCTTGGCCAGGGTCGCAGCCATCAGTATGGTGTGGGTAGCGCCCACCGAAACCTTGGGGAACACGATATGGGCGCCGCGCAGGCCGCCCTTGGGCGCGCGGGCAACCACATAGCCGTCGTCGATATCGATGGTGGCGCCAAGCTGTTTGAGGCCGAACAGGAACAGGTCCACCGGCCGGGTGCCGATGGCGCAGCCGCCCGGCAGCGATACCCGGGCCTCGTGGCAGCGGGCCAGAAGCGGCCCGATCACCCAGAAGCTGGCGCGCATCTTGGATACCAGATCATAGGGCGCGGTGGTGTCGACGATATCGGCGGCATGGAAAGTCATGCGCTGGCCAACGGCGTCTTCCTCGCCGCGGCGCCGGCCATGCACGGCAATATCGACACCGTGATTCTCAAGGATGCGCTCGAGCTGCTTGACGTCGGCCAGCCGCGGCACATTCTGCAGCACCAGCGGCTCGTCGGTGAGCAGCGAGGCGATCATCAGCGGCAGCGCGGCGTTTTTGGCGCCCGAGATGGGGATTTCGCCCCGCAGTTCATTGCCGCCGACCAGACGAATGCGATCCATTTGGGAGAAATCCTGGGTGTGGGGTGCAAACCCCGGGGGAGCTGAGCATGGTAGCAGCCGGAGCCCTCAAGCGAGGACCGGTCCAACCGGCACCGGTGGAGACAGGCACGACAGTTCGCCTGAAAATGGTTTACGGATCCTTGCCAGGCGGCGTTTCGGGCGCAGATGGGGGCGCTTGCGTGTCCGCATCGGCACGCGCCTTGGCCTGGCCTTTGCGACGCTTGAGGTTCTCGCGCAGCTTTGCGGCCAATCTTTGCTCACGTTGCAGGGCTTGGGCGGATTTGGTCATGGGCACCAGCGCGCGGGAAGGCGCCGACCGTATAGAAGCTTTTTGGTCTTGCGTCGAGCGGTGCCCTATGGCAGTAGAGCCGCGGTCGCCGGGCATCGCCCGCACCATCAATGCTGCCGTAGCTCAGTGGTAGAGCACCCCCTTGGTAAGGGGGAGGCCGACAGTTCAATCCTGTCCGGCAGCACCAGTTATTTTCGCGATCAGCGCGACGCCAGAGGCGAAAATCTCAGGCCATGATGAAGTGTCGGCCGGACCGACGCATACCACTTTCGAGCGCGCAATATGGACTGCCGTCGTAGACTGCGGATCTAGGCGTTGAGTTTCTTTAGATTATTCAACAACTGGACTTCGAC
>JAQGKH010000244.1 GCA_028290225.1 Devosia sp.
GAAGCGCGCTTTCTCACCGGCGACCGCGCCTTGTTCGACAATCTGGTGCAGCGGTTCGAAACCGAGATCATGCCCCGCACCGGCCCCGAATTCATCGCCGCCAAGATGGCCGAGCGCGACGAGCGCCACCGCATCATGGGCAATACCCGCTATGTGGTCGAACCCAATATCAAGGACGGCAAGGGCGGGTTGCGCGATCTCAACACGCTGTTCTGGATCGGCAAATACTTCTACCAGGTCAAGACCTCGGCCGAGCTGGTCGACAAGAACGTGCTCGCCCCGGCCGAATACCGCCTGTTCCAGCGCGCCGAGGATTTTCTCTGGGCGGTCCGCTGCCACCTGCATTTCCTGACCGGTCGCGCCGAGGAAAAGCTGACCTTCGACGTGCAGCCCGAACTGGCACAGCGCATGGGCTATGCGCAGCGGGTCGGCATGCTGGGCGTCGAGCGCTTCATGAAGCGCTATTTCCTTGTCGCCAAGGATGTGGGGGACCTCACCCGCATCTTCTGCGCTTCCCTCGAATTCAACCACGCCAAGGACATGGACCTGGTGGGGCGCGTGCTGGCCCCGTTCCGCTCCGGCCGATCCCGGATCAAGGGGGAAAGCGATTTCGTCCTCGATACCGGCCGGCTCAACATCGCCCGGCCCGACGTCTTCGAAAAGGATCCCGCCAACCTCATCAAGATGTTCCTCGTTGCCGGGCGCCAGCAACTGCTGTTCCACCCCGATGCGATCAAGGAAATCACCCGCTCGCTGCGCCTGATCGACAACAAGCTGCGCAACGACCCCAAGGCCAATGGCTATTTCCTGACCATCCTGACCTCGCCCCAATCGGTCGAGCGCATTTTGCGCCAGATGAACGAAAGCGGCGTTTTGGGCCGTTTCGTGCCCGATTTCGGCAAGATCGTCGCCCTGATGCAGTTCAACATGTACCACCATTATACGGTGGACGAGCATCTGATCCGCGCTGTGGGCGTCATGGCCGAGATCGCCAATGGCGGGCTGCGCCAGGAACTGCCCCTGACCCACGAACTGCTGCCCCAGCTTCACGACGTCAGGCTCTTGTATGTGGCGCTGTTCCTGCATGACATTGCCAAGGGCGGCCCCGAAGACCATTCCGAAGCCGGCGCCCGCATCGCCCGCCGCTTCTGCCCGCGGCTGGGCCTGTCACCCGCCGAAACCGATACCGTCGCCTGGCTGGTCAAATACCACCTGCTGATGAGCGAAGTGGCCCAGGCCCGCGATATCCAGGACCCCGAAACCGCCAAGGCTTTTGCCGATATCGTCCAGTCGCCCCAGCGCCTCGCCTTGCTGATGATCCTCACCGCCTGCGATATCCGCGCCGTCGGCACCGGGGTCTGGACCGGCTGGAAGGGCTCGCTGCTGCGTGCCCTTTACTACGCCACCGAGCCCATCCTGTCGGGCGGCCATTCCCAGGTCACCCAGTCCGCCCGGATCGCCGATGTGCGCGCCACCCTCGCCAAGGGGCTGGAAAGCTGGCCGGCCGAGGAGATCGAGGCCTACACTGCCCGCCACTACGATCATTACTGGTTGCGCGCCGAGCCCGAGCTGCAGCTCGAACATGCCCGCATGATCCGCCAGGCCGACCAGTCGGGCGAGGCTTTCGCCGGCTCCATCCGCATCAAGGCCTTCGAGGGCATCACCGAGGTCAGCTTTTATACGCCCGACCACCCGCGCCTCTTGTCGCTGATCGCCGGCGCCTGCACCATGCAGGATGCCTCCATCATCGGGGCGCAGATCTTTTCCAGCCGCGACGGCCGCGCCATCGACACCTTCCGCCTCAGGCGCACCTTCACCGCCGATGAGGACGAAAAGGTGCGCGCCACCCGCATCATCGATACGGTCAAGCAATTGCTGCAGGGCCGCCGCACCATTCTGATCGATCTGGGCAAGGAAAGCCGGCACAATCGCCGCCTCAAGCCCTTCGCGCTCCCCGCCGAAGTGGTGGTTTCCAACAATCTCTCGGAGAAATTCACCGTCATCGAGGTCTCGGGCCTCGATCGCATGGGGCTGCTGCATGCCCTGACCCGTGAAATCTCGGACCTCAACCTCTCCATCGGCTCGGCCCATATCGGCACCTATGGCGAAAAGGCCGTCGACGTTTTCTATGTCACCGATCTCACCGGCGGCAAGATTGCCAGCAAGCCGCGCCAGCGCCGCATCCGCGATGCCCTGCTGGCCGTGTTCCATCCCCGCCCGGTGGAAGCCAAGGTGGCCAATGGCTGACGCCCCCCGCCGGCGCGCCCGCCCATGAGCCTTTACCGCAATTTCCTGTCCGTGGGCGGGCTCACCCTCGTGTCGCGCGTGGCCGGCTTTGCCCGCGACGCGCTGATGGCCGCCGTCCTGGGCGTCAGCCCGGTGGCCGACGCCTTCAACGCCGCCTTCCGCTTCCCCAATTTGTTCCGGCGCTTGTTCGCCGAAGGCGCCTTCAATACCGCCTTCGTGCCCATGTTCTCGACCGCCCTCGAGCAGCAGGGCCACGACGCCGCCAAACAGCTCGCCAGCCGCATCATGAGCTGGCTCGTTGCCGCCATCCTCGTGGTCACCATCCTGGCTGAAATCTTCATGTCCCAGATCATGGTCTGGTTCGTGCCCGGTTTCGCCGATGATCCCGCCAAGCTCGAGCTGACGGTGTTCCTCACCCGCGTGATGTTCCCCTATCTCGCCTGCATGTCGCTGATGTCGGCCTATGCGGCGATCCTCAATTCCCTTGGGCGCTACTTTGCCTCGGCCTTTGCGCCGGTGGTGCTCAACATCGTCAACATCGCTGCCCTCCTGCCGCTGGCCTATATCTCCTTGCCCGATCAGGCCGACACCGCCTTCTGGATTGCGGTCGCCACCATGCTGGGCGGCATCGCCCAGCTGGCGCTGGTTTACGGCGCCATCCGCCGCGCCGGCTTCGTGCCCCGCCTGCGGCTGCCGCGCTTTGACGCCGAAGTGCGCCGCTTCTGGGTCCTCGCCATCCCGGCGATCCTGGCGGGCGGCATCACCCAGATCAACATCTTTGTCGGCACCATCATCGCCTCCTCGGCCGACAACGTCATCTCCATCCTGAGCTATGCCGACCGGCTCTACCAGCTGCCCCTCGGCATTGTCGGCATCGCCATCGGCACCGTGCTTTTGCCCGAACTGTCCCGCCATATCGGCGCGGGGCGGGACGCCGAAGCCCAGGCCAGCCAGAGCCAGTCGCTGCTGCTTGCCATGCTGCTGTCGCTGCCGGCCGCCGTGGCGCTCGCCACCATCCCCGAGCCCATCATCCGCGTCCTCTTCGAGCGCGGCCAATTCAGCCCCGAGGACACGGTGCTGACCGCCCAGGCCCTGCTCGGCTATGCGGTCGGCCTGCCCGCCTTCGTGCTGGTGCGCGTGCTGCAACCCGGCTTTTTTTCGCGCCAGGATACCCGCACGCCCACGGTGTTCGCCGCCTTGTCGGTCGCCGCCAATATCGGCATTTCGCTCTGGCTGTTCCCCACCCTGCAGCATCTGGGCATTGCGCTGGCCACTTCCGCCTCCGCCTGGCTCAACGTGTTGCTGCTCGCCGTTTTTCTGGCGCGGCGCGGCCATTTCCGCATGCGCGCGGCCGAGTGGCGCCAGCTCGCCGCCATTCTCCTCGTGGCGCTGGTCATGGGCCTCGTGCTTTGGGTCCTGGCCCAGCGCGGCGCCGCCCTGTTCCTGCCCGCGCGTCCCTTCCTCCCTCAGGCCTCGGCGCTCGCCGGCATTTGCATCTTTGGCGCCATCACCTATTTCACCCTGGCCCATTTCAGCGGCGCCCAACCCCTGGGCGGTCTGGTCCGCCGCCTGCGCCGCCGCCGCGCCTAGACACCCAGCATCGATAGAGCCGGGCACAGCTAGCCGCTCAAACGCGATTGTCACCCCGGCCTTGAGCCGGGGCCCATCTCGAGATCCCTCCGCCCACGTCCATCGCAGTTCAAAAAACTCCCCGGTTCCAAACCGCTCCAATCGCCTATAAACACTTCCCCTCGCATCTCACACGACTTCAGGCTTCTCATGACCTTCACCCCGCGCATCTTCTCGGGCATCAAGCCTTCGGGCGATCTGCATCTGGGCAATTATCTGGGCGCCATCAGCCGCTTCGTGCCGCTGCAGGAAACCCATGAGACCATTTATTGCGTGGTCGACATGCATGCGATCACCGTGTGGCAGGAGCCCGAGGATCTCAAGCGCCGCACCTATGAGATCGCCGCCGCCTATATCGCGGCGGGCCTTGATCCCCGGCGCTCCATCATCTTCAACCAGTCCCAGGTGATGGAACACGCCGAACTCAGCTGGATTTTCAATTGCGTGGCGCGCATGGGCTGGATGGCCCGCATGACCCAGTTCAAGGACAAGGCCGGCGATAACAGCGAGAATGTCTCGCTGGGGCTGTTTGCCTATCCCTCGCTGATGGCTGCCGATATTCTCCTCTACAAGAGCACCGCCGTGCCCGTGGGCGAGGACCAGCGCCAGCATCTGGAGCTGACCCGCGACATCGCCAAGAAGTTCAACCATGATTTCGCCAGGCAGATCGCCGAACTGGGCCTCGGGGAAGATTTCTTCCCCATCACCGAAACCCTCGCCACCGGCCCGGCCATGCGCGTCAAATCGCTCAAGGACGGCTCCAAAAAGATGAGCAAGTCCGAATCCACCTCGGACCTCGCCACCATCTACCTCCTCGATGATGCCGACACCGTCGCCAAAAAGATCAAGCGCGCCACCACCGATCCCGAACCGCTCCCCAGCGAAGCTTCGGGCCTTGCCAGCCGTCCCGAGGCCGAAAACCTCGTTGGCATCTATGCCGCGCTGTCCAACCAAAGCGTTGATGCCGTGCTGGCCGAATTCGGCGGCAAGGGCTGGGGCGTGTTCAAGCCCGCACTCGCCGATCTGGCCGTCAGTGTCCTGGCGCCCATCGCCGGGGAAATGCAGCGGCTGGTGGCCGATCGTGGCGAGATGGACCGCATCCTGGCCGATGGTGCCGATCGCGCCCGCGCCATCGCGCAAGCCACCATGGCCGATGTGCGTCGCATTGTCGGCTTTATCCGCTAGGAAAGGGAACGCTCATGGTTCCGGGCAATGAATACAAGCGCAAGTTCCTCGTCGTCATCGATGAAACCGAGGAATGCGACCGCGCTCTGACCTTCGCCGCCTACCGCGTCAAGCGCACGGGTGGCGCCGTGGTGCTGATGAGCGTAGTCGAGCCCCCCGAATTCATCGGGCTCGGGGTCGAGGACGTGTTGCGCGCCGAAGCCGTCGAAGAAGCCGAACGCAACCTCGATACCAGGCTCGCCCGCATCCGCGCCATCGGCGACATCAAGGTCGAATCCGTGATCCGCGAAGGCAGCGGCCCCGAGCAGATCGAGCGCGTGATCGACAAGGACAAGGACGTCGCCATCCTCGTCCTGGCGGCCTCCATCTCCCCCGAAGGCCCGGGCCCCCTGGTGCTGCATTTCGCCAACCGCGCCAACGCCCTCCCCATCCCGCTGACCATCGTCCCCGGCCATATGAGCGACGAGGAAATCATCGCCATCTGCTGAGATTTTTGGCCGGTTCCGCAGGCTACACGTTGCCTTGCAAAACCCTCACCCGCACAAGAGCCGCTGCTCCACCCTCCCCCTTGAGGGGAGGGCCGGGGAGGGGGGTCCATCAGTCCAGGCAGCAACGAGGGTTGGCTGCATATGTGCTGAGTACAGCACGAGTTAACGTCACCCCGTGCCCTCCCCAACGACCCCCACCCTCAATCCCTCCTCGCAAGGGGGATGGATGCGCAAGCCCCCGCACCGTGTCAAAGCCAAACCATCCCCCCGCCAAAAACCCCATGCCCTATCGTCCCCTCCCCCTTGAGG
>JAQGKH010000242.1 GCA_028290225.1 Devosia sp.
TCGCGAAAGCGGAACAGCCATTTGCGCGTGCCATCGCTCGAGACCTGCTCGGAAACGATCTCGGGACGATCGAGGATGAACTTGTCGGCCAGAAGCTGGCGCACCGGCTTGGCCACATTGGTCATGCGCTCGAAATCGGTGACGCCGTTCACATAAAGCCAGTTCCAGAGCTGGCTCGCCCGCATCTTGCTTTCACGCTCGGCAATGCCCGCCCCCACCAGTGCCTCGGCCAGATCAGCCTTGCCCAGGCCAATCAGCGACGGCCGGCTCGCCACGGCGGGGCGAATGGCGGACGAATGGTCAAGATTAAGCGCAATGCTCATGGGGCAAGGGGTCCGGAAAATGCGGGATTGGCGTGGCCCATAGCATATGGGGTGCCTTTGCGCAAAGTCACGGCCCCGGGAAAGGCGGAAACGCTGCTATTCGCCTGGCGCGGGGTGGGTGCCGGCGCCGGCCCTCAGCAGTCGCTACCCACGGCCTCGGTTGCAGCGGTGGAGCCGGCAAGCGAGAAGGTCTGCGTCACCTTGATGCCCGCGCTGGTCGTGCCCTCCACCACCAGGCTGGATCCGGCGCGGATGGCGCCGGCCAAGGCATCGCTTTGCCCCGCATCCTCGAGCCAGGCCGCATCGTTCTGGGTGAAAAGGTTGAAGGTCTGGCCGTTCACGCTCACCGTGGCGGTGCTGTCGGGCTGGAAGGTGAAGCCGGCAACGAGGTTGAACTCGCTCACCACATTCTCGCCGGGGCGGCTGGTCAGGTAGAGATAAGCCTGGGTATAGCCATCGGGCGTGGGAGAAACGGTTGTAGGCTTGGTCATGGCAAAGCACACCGCTCCCGCCCCGTCCGATGCCGCATAGCTCGACCAGCTGCGGAAATCACCCAAGACCCGGACCGACTGCGCCGCAACGCTTCCGGCTCCAAGCAGGCTGGCCAGCATCACCAGCGAAACAACGCGCAAAACCATAAGGGCCTCATCGATAAGCAATGGACGAGGGCCGCGACGCGGCACCTCGCCCAGACAGGTGGATCACTTGAACGGGAGCAAGCCCCGATCAGGCGCAGGCGGTGTCGATGGCATTCATGGCCGCGGTGGCGCCTGAAAGCGAATAACTGTCAACGGTATTGGTGCCGCGCTGGGACGTGCCGCGCACCTGCAGCTGCGTGCCACCCTTGAAGGCCTGCACGAAGCCACCCTCGTCGCCGGTCGAGGCGAGCCAGGCCGCCGAGCCCTCGGTGACCATCGGGTAGGCCTTGCCGTCCACCGAAGCGCTGGCCTTGGCATCGCTGCTGTTGAACGGGTAGCCGATAATGGTCTGCACCTCGTTCTTGGTACCCATGCCCTTGCGGTGGATGATCATGAAGTGAATCGGGTCGCGGTTGACGCCGGGCGGCTCGCTCGATTGCGGGGCGGCCGAAATATAGCAAATCACGCCCGAAGCGTCGGTTGCCTGCCAGGCGGTCCAGGCATTGAAGGTGCCGAGCTCGGTGGCCTGCTGCGCCTGCGCGACAGGGGCCAGAGCCATGATCGCGCCGACCGCGAGCCCGAATACGAGGCCACCGGTTTTCAACGTCATCGCCAAATCTTCCTCATCTTTGAAGGTACGCACTAATCAGGATCAGCTGCCCGCGAGCTTACGCCAGACATGGTTACCAAGGTGTCAAGCGCCGCCGCACCCGACGCAACCTCCAAGTGGGCGGCAATCGTGACCCTATTTGGGCGCGCCGGCAGCATTGGCCTGGCTTTGCAGGGAAAGGGTCAACACCCCGTTAACACTGCCGTGAAGTGGATCAGGCGGCCAGGGGATAGCTTTGCTCGACCACATAGGGGCCCCCGCCCACCGAATCCCGGCTGGAAAACAGCACGAACCGGGCCGGTGTGAATTCAATCGGCTCGAACCGTCCTGCTTGGGCGATAAAGCGGGCCACATCCCCGGGCGCTGCGCCGCGCAGGCGCGCCAGGGTCAGATGCGGCACGAATTTGCGCCCTTCCGGAGCGATCCCGGCCCGCTGCAGCACCCGCTCCTGCGCGCTTTGCAGGCGCCCCAGCGCCTCGTTAAGTTCCACGGCCACATACAAGGCGCGCGGCTTGTCGCCGCCAAATGCGCCCAGCTGCGTGAGGCGAACGCCAAATCGCTGCGACTGGCTCAGGCGATCCAGGCTGTCGGCCACCTCATTGGCGGTGCCATGGTCCACATCGCCGATGAACCGCAGGGTGATGTGGTAGTTCTCCTGGTCGATCCAGCGCGCTCCGGTCAGGCCGCCCCGCTTGAGCGACAGGGCAAAGGCAATGTCGGGGGGGATTTCAAGGCCGGTGAAAAGCCGGGGCATGAGGCCTCCTTTGCCCGCAGGCAGGCACGAGATTCGCCGCGAGCCTAGCACAACACCCCGGGCGGGGAAGTCGAATCGTCGCGCCCCCGGAAGGGACTTGTATTGAGGGGACCCCCCCTCCATATTATCGGGCAAGTGGCGCTGGAACGCCCTCGGCGGAGGAACCGCCTTATCCGACAACGAAAGGATAGTG
>JAQGKH010000278.1 GCA_028290225.1 Devosia sp.
CGGCCACGACATTGATGAAGGTGATGATGAGGCCGGCAATGGCGTCGCCGCGCACGAATTTGCTGGCGCCGTCCATGTTGCCGAAAAAGGCGCTTTCGCCTTCGAGTTCAGCGCGGCGCAGCTTGGCGGTGGTTTCATCGATCAGCCCGGCGGAAAGGTCGGCGTCGATGGCCATCTGCTTGCCAGGCATGGCATCGAGGTTGAAGCGGGCGGCCACCTCGGCGATGCGGCCCGAGCCCTTGGTGATGACGATGAAGTTCACCAGCACGAGGATGGCGAAGACCACCACGCCAATGATGAAATTGCCGCGCATGACGAAATGCCCGAAGGCTTCGATGACGTGGCCGGCTGCATCAGTGCCGGTGTGACCTTCCGAGAGGATCAGGCGCGTGGTGGCGAGGTTCAAGCCGAGCCGCAGCATGGTGGCGATCAGCAGCACCGTGGGGAAACTCGAAAATTCCAGCGGCTTCTGGATAAACAGCGCGGTCATCAGGATCATGACCGAAAACACGATCGATACCGCCAGCAGCCCATCAAGCAGGAGGGGCGGCATGGGCACGATCAGGATGACGATGAGGCCCATGACCCCGGTGGCCAGGGCGATATCGCCCGAACGCAGGGTGTCGAGCACCGCGCCGGTGGTTGGCAGCTTGAAGGCCGGGCGGGTGCGCAGGCTGGGCAGATCGCTCATGCGCTGGCGTGATCCAGGGTAATGTCGCGCTCGATAGCGGGCGCTTCTGCTTCCTCCTGGGCCGTGGGCGCGGCGGGAGCGGTGGCCAGGTGATCGGTGCTGACGGCGAGCGTCAGGGCGGCGATGATGGCCAGAGCAAAGGCGGAGGGCTCGCGCGAAGCGAGTTCTGGCCTGCCGGCTTCAGCCGAGATTGGCGAGCCCATTATGCGACCGCCCGGCGTTCGCCCGGCTCGGGCACCGGGGTGCCTTCATCGGCATATTGGTTGAGCTTGTTGCGCAGGGTGCGGATCGAAATGCCGAGGATGTTGGCGGCGTGGGTGCGATTGCCCAGGGTGTGATCGAGGGTATCGAGGATCAGGTCGCGCTCCACATCGGCCACGGTGCGCCCCACCAGCGCGCGCGACATGGCTTCGGCGGTTTGGGACAATTGCGCCGAGAGCGAGCCGGCCGAGGCGACCTCGTTAAGGCCCATCCCGTCAGGCAAGACGATGGCGTCGGCGGTGATGGTGTCGCCGGAAGACAGCAGCACGGCGCGATGCAGGGTGTTTTCCAGTTCGCGCACATTGCCCGGCCAGGGTGCGCGCACCAGGGCGTCGCGGGCATCGGCGGCCAAGATGCGAGGCGGCAGGCCGTTGGCCTTGCTGTATTTGGCAACGAAATGCTCCGACAGGGCGACGATATCGCCGGGCCGGTCGCGCAGGGCGGGGAGCTTGAGGTTAACGACGTTGAGGCGGAACAGCAGGTCTTCGCGGAAGGAGCCTTCGCGCACGGCATCGGCGAGATTGCGGTTGGAGGTGGCCAGAATGCGGATATCCACCGGCACGGGCTTGCCGCCGCCGACGCGGTCGATCAGGCGCTCCTGAATGGCGCGCAGCAGCTTGGCCTGCAGCCGCACATCCATTTCCGAGATTTCATCGAGCAGGAGCGTGCCGCCCGAGGCTTCCTCGAACTTGCCGATGCGGCGGGCAACGGCCCCGGTAAAGGCGCCCTTCTCGTGGCCGAAGAGCTCGCTTTCGAGGAGCGCCTCGGGGATGGCGGCGCAGTTGACGGAGATGAAAGGCTTGGAAGCGCGCCTGGAGCGGGCGTGGACGTATTTGGCGACCACTTCCTTGCCCGTACCGGACTCCCCGGTGATGAGGATGGAGGCGTCGGAGCCGGCAATCTGATCGGCCATGCGCACGATGCGGGCCATCGCCGGGTCGCGGAACAGGAAATCGGAGGAGTCGCGGGCCACCGCGGCAATCACGGCGGCGATCAGTTCGGCGTCGGGGGGCAGGGGGATGTATTCCTTGGCGCCGGCGCGGATGGCGTTAACGGCGGCCGCCGCATTGGTTTCAACGCCGCAGGCAACGACGGGCACGGCGATGCGCTCGGCCTGGAGGCCGCCGATCAGGCGGGCGATGTCCATCATCACATCGACCAGCAGCAGATCGGCGCCGCGACCGGCGCGGAGCGTGGCGAGGGCGATTTCCACCGATGGGGCATGGGCGACCTTGGCGCCGCCATCCATGGCCATCTTGGTGGCGGTGCTGAGCTGGCCTTCAAGGGCTCCGACGATGAGCAGACGCATGGCGGTGACCCCTTATTGTGGCTTGATGACTTCGGTCATGGTGACGCCCAGGCGGCTTTCCACCAGCACGATTTCGCCGCGAGCGACGAGGCGGTCGTTGACCAGGATCTCGACGGCTTCGCCAACCTGACGATCCAGTTCGATGACGGTGCCCACATCCATGCGCAGCAGTTGGGAGACCGGCATCTTGGTGCGGCCCAGCACCACGGAAATGCGGACGGGAACGTCGAACACCGCCTCGAGATCGGCCGCGGTGCGCTCGATATGGGCTTCGGGGCCGCGGCCCATGCCGGGAGCGGCCATTTCCTCGAAGCTGATGTTGTCGCTGTCGGTGGGGGCGCTCATGGATGCGTCTCCTCGTTGGGGGTGCGCCGATGGCCGGCGCTGAGATAGGCGGCGATGCGGGCGTCGATGTCGCGGGAGATGGCTGACAGGTCGCGCACCAGCCCGCCATCGACCCATTCCAGGCGTCCATCGCCGAGGCGCTGTTCGGGATCACCCATGACGATCAGGCGACCGGAAAAGCCTGAAGTGGCCATGTGGCCGGTGGCAATATCGCGCACCGCATCGGCGATCTCGGGATGGCAGCGGATCACCAGATGCGGCACGCCTTCAAGATTGGCCATGCATTCGGCGATCAGGCCTTCGAGTTCGGCGGTGGGCTGGCGAGCTAAGAGCTGCAGCGCCAGTTTGCGGCCGATGCTGGCAGCCAGTTCCACCGCCTCGCGCCGGCTGGCTGACGTGGCATCATCAAGGGCGGCTGCCATTTCGGCGCTGCGGGTGGCAAGGGTCGCTGCGGCAGCGGCAATGGTCTGGGCGGCCATGGCGGCGGCATTTTGCGCGCCCGCAGCAAAGCCTTGGGCATAGCCTTCCTCGCGCGCCTGGGCGACGAGCTGGGCCACCAGATCCTCGGGCATGGTGGCGCGGGGCGCGGCGGCGCCGGGGCGCTGGCCCAGGTCGAGGTCAAAGGTGAAGCGGGCGAGGGCGGCCATGGGCTAAAGGATCATCTGGTCGTCGGACTTGGCTTTGAGGATGACGATTTCACCCTGAGCGGCCAGATCCTTGGCGGTGGAAACCATGCGCCCTTGGGCTTCATCCACGTCCTTGAGACGCACCGGTCCCATGGTTTCCATGTCGTCCTTGAGCATCTTGGTGGTGCGCGCGGACATGTTCTTGAAGAAGAACTCCTTGAGGGTTTCGTTGGCGCCCTTGAGCGCCAAGGCCAGTTCAGCCTTGTCCATCCGGGCCAGCAGCGTTTGGACGGCCGAAGCGTCGAGCTTGGCCAAGTCCTCGAAGGTGAACATCAGGGCCTTGATGCGCTCGGCGTCCTCGCGGCTGTTTTCCTCAAGGCCAGTGATGAAGCGCGCCTCGGTCTGGCGATCAAAGCTGTTGAAGATTTCCGCCATCTGTTCGTGGCTGTCGCGGCGCTTGGTGTGCGACAGGGTCGACATGAATTCGGTGCGCAGGGTGTTCTCGATTTTTTCGAGGATTTCCTTTTGCACCGGGTCCAGCCCCAGCATGCGCTGGATCACGTCCATGGCGAGCGCTTCGGGGAATATGGCGAGCACCTTGCTGGCGTGTTCGGGGGAAATCTTGGACAGCACCACGGCGATGGTCTGGGGGTATTCGTTCTTGAGATAGGTCGCCAGCACGTCTTCCTGAACGTTGGAGAGCTTTTCCCACATGTTGCGGCCGGCGGGGCCGCGGATTTCTTCCATGATCGAGGCGACCCGGTCCTGAGGCAGGAAGGACAGCAGCAGGCGCTCGGTCGAGTCGGTATTGCCCGAAAGCGAGCCGTTGGAGGAGATGTTGGTGACGAATTCGATCATCAGAGCATCCAGCATGGACTGGGTGATGGGGCCGAGGCGCACCATGGCGCGGCTCAACTGCTTGATCTCCGTCTCATCGAGTTCATCGAAGATGGGCCTGGCGTGATCGGGGCCCAGCGCCAAAAGCAGCGCTGCGGCCTTTTCGTCGCCCTTGAGAGGACGATCGGGGGCGCCATTGCCGATCACCAGCTGCTTGCCGAGCGTGGTGGCGGGGTCTGTTTCAACCGATTGGGAGACCAGGGCCATCGGTTATGCCGCGTTGCTCAGCCAGCCGCGCAAGATCAGCGCCGCCTGCTTGGGGTTTTCTTCAACAAGGGTGCCGACCGTCTTGAGGGTTTGCAGCTGGCTTTCCCCCAGGCTGCGGGCACTGGACATCCAGTCAGGCGCGCCATTGGCGTGTTCGGGGGCGCCGATGGGCACCAGCTGACCATCCGCACCCATGGCCGCAGCGCCGCCCAGTTCGGTGGCGGGGGGCAGGGCGAGCGGCTTGATTTCAGGGGTCAGCACGCGCTTGAGCAGCGGGCGGAGCACGAAGAAAACCAGCGCCAGGGCGATCAGCAGGGTCACCGCCATTTCGGCCCCGTTCATCAGGTCGTCGCGGGTGAAATCCAGCAGGCCCGCGGCGCCATCGGTGCCCGGCAGGCTGAGCTCGGGCCGCTCGGCGAACTGCATGTTGACCACTTCAACGCTGTCGCCGCGGCTTTCCGAATAGCCCACGGCCGAGCGGACAAGGGTGAGCACCTGGGCGATTTCCTCGGGCGTACGGGGGCTGTAGGTCAGGTTGCCGGCGCCATCATCGGCATAGATGCCGTCCACCACCACGGCCACGGAAAGGCGCTTGATGCTGCCCGCTTCGGTGACCGCGGTCTGGGTGGTCTTGGAGATCTCGTAGTTGGTGACTTCCTCGGAGGTGGTGCCTTGTTCGGTGGTGCCGTCACTGGCAGTGGCCGAGGCGCCGGGCAATTCATTGGCGATGGTCACCTGGTTCTGGGCGGCGCCGGACTGGTTTTCCTGCTCGCGCAGCTGGGTGGAGCGCACCACCTGGCCTTCGGGGTCAAAGGTTTCCGAGGTGGTGGTGGAGCGGTTGAAGTCCATTTCGGCGGCGACTTCAACGCGGGCGCGGCCGGCGCCAACGATGTTGGCGAGCATGTCTTCAAGGCGGGTGCGCAGGCGATTTTCGTAGCCCAGGGTTTTTTCGGCGGCTTCGCCGGCCAGTTGGCCTTCGGCGCCATCGCCGGTGCCTGATGCCAGCAGGGTGCCGGTGTCATCGACAATGGAAACGCGGCTGGGCGACAGGCCCTCGATGGCGGAGGCAACCAGGTGCTGAACGGCGCGGATTTCGCCGGTGGCCAGTTCGCCGCGCACCGCCAGGACAATGGAAGCTGACGGGTCCTTGCGCTCGCGGCGGAACAATTCGCGCTCGGGCAGCACCAGATGAACGCGGGCCGACTTGATGCGGGCAAGCGAGGAGATGGTGCGGGCCAGCTCCCCCTCAAGGGCGCGAACATTGTTGATGTTCTGCACAAAGCTTGTGGCGCCCAGCGTATTTTGTTCGTCAAAGATCTCGTAGCCGACTTGGCCACGGGTGGGCAGGCCAGCGCCGGCCAGATCCATGCGCAGCTTGGTAATCTGTTCGCGCGGCACGAGAATGGTATCGCCTTCGCCGCGCAGCTCGAAAGGAATGTTGAGGGTTTGCAGTTCGGTGACAATGGCAGACGAATCTTCCAACGCCAGACCGGTGTAAAGCGGCGCGAAGCTCGGCGCCGAGGCGCGCATCATCAGAAAGCCGAAGAAGCCCAGCATCAGCACCGCCACCATGGCCATGGCAGCAAGACGCGGCAGGCCGATGCGATTGATGAGCTGGGTCAGGTTGTCCACGCCGGTACTCGATGTTCACGTCAACGGCGATAAAGCAGCCGCCCGGCAAAAATTACCTAGCCTATGGTAAACATTGTCTTAACTATTGAGCGGACAGGCAGAAATTGCCGATTGGAGAAGCGAGATCATGCTGAAGGTGCTGGGGCGGGTAACGTCCATCAATGTGCGCAAGGTGCTGTGGGCGGCCGATGAGCTGGGGCTGGCCTATGAGCAGGAAGACTGGGGGCTGCCGCTGCGCGATCCCAAGGTGCCCCAGTTCCTGGCGCTCAACCCCAACGGGCAGGTGCCGGTGCTGCTCGATGACGGCTTTGCCTTGTGGGAAAGCAACGCCATCCTCATTTACCTGGCCGAAAAGGCCGGGGACGGGCGCCTGCTGCCGCAGAATGCGCAGAAGCGGGGACTGGCGCTGCAATGGCTGGGCTGGCAGGCGAGCGAGCTGAACCCGACCTGGGGCTATGCCGTGCAGGCGCTGCTGCGCCATACGCCGGGCTTTGAGGATAGCTCACGCATTGCCGAGTCATTGCGGCGCTGGGGCGAGGCCATGGCGATACTGGAAGGGGCGCTGGCGGATGGGCGGCCATTTGCGGCGGGGCAACTATTCACCGTGGCCGATATTGCCCTGGCCCTGTCAGTGCATCGCTGGGTCAAGACGCCGGCTGAAAAGCCCGGCCTGCCGGGGGTGGAAGCCTACCATCAACGCATGATGGCGAGACCTGCAGGGGCCAAGTGGATGGCCGATCCGTTGTTTTAACAAAAAACCCGCAGACAAGCTGCGGGTTTTTGATGCTTTCGGAACGAACCTGGATCAGCCTTCGCGATAGTGCTGGATCCAGGTGGTGCGCAGGCCGGCCAATCCGTGCTTGTCGATGGCGGCCTGCCAGTTCAGGAATTCATCGACGCTGAGGGTGTAGCGGTCGCAAGCCTCTTCGAGGCTGAGCAGACCACCGCGCACCGCAGCGACAACTTCGGCTTTACGACGAATGACCCACCTCCGCGTATTTGCGGGAGGAAGATCTGCGATCGTGAGCGGACTTCCGTCCGGTCCGATAACGTACTTAACGCGAGGACGCATCTGTACGGTCATTTTACTCTCTACTCAACCTGACCATAGGAAAGCAGAGTAGCGATGCTGACTTAAAATTCAGCTAAGGGGAAACGAACAACAGGTTAAGAATAGACAGGAAAATCAATACATTCCGTCCCGAATGCGTGTCGAGACGGGTCAGGCGGCCGGGGTGGGGGTGCGCACATCCGTGACCTGGGACAGCGGGTATTTGGCGGTGCCCATGGTGAGCAGCGGCTCGGTGCCCGAGAAGTCAACCGCGCTGACAATGCCGACCGAGGCCGTTGTTATGGCGATGGTGGTGCCGCTCAGATCGGTGCCGGTGATCTCGATGGAGTAAAGGCCCGCGGGCTGCGCCAAGCCGTTGGAGCCCTGGCCATCCCAGGCGAACTGGCCGTTGCCGGCGGGCAGCGATCCCGCTTCGGAATAAACCACATTGCCCGAGGCATTCATGATGCTGACCTTGGCGTTATGGACGGGCGAGGCAGCAACATAACCCCACAGCGCCTTGCCGCCCTTGAGTTCGGAGGCGGTGCCGGCCACGGTGACTTCCTTGCCGATATAATTGACCGCATCGGTCTTGCCGGCGCTTTGGGTGGCCAGCATCAGCGACTCCAGGAACTCATTGGTCTTGAGCTGCTGCTCGACCCCGGTGAACTGCACCAATTGCTGGGTGAACTGGTTGGTGTCGAGCGGCTCAAGCGGGTTCTGGTTCTTGAGCTGGGTGGTGAGAATGCTGAGGAAGGTGTCGAAATTGTCGGCGATGGTGCTGCGCGAATTGCTGATCGCGCCGGTGCCGGTGCTTGCCGAGATGCCAGTGACAGCCATGATTGATCCTCAGGCGATGATGTTGATGCCGCCGCCTGCCAGGCTGCCGCGGTAAAGATTGATGTTGGGCAGGGGCGCCGGCTCGGCATCGCTGTTGCCAGCCGTGCCACCCGGATTGCGTTCGCGGCCTTGCCCGTTCTGGTTGCCCGGGCCTTGCCCGTCGGCGGGAAAGGGGTTCTGGCGCAGCGAGAATTCCAGATTGGTCTTGCCGCTATCGAGCCCCGCTTGTTGCAGCGCCCGCTCCAGCCCGCGCTGGTCGCGCTGCATGAGGTCGAGGGTTTCGCTTTTCTCCACCGTGAGCCGTGCCGTGACCTGGCCCGCCGCATCGAAATCCAGATCCACCTCGATGCGTCCAAGTTCGGGCGGATCAAGGCGGATCTGGAAGCGCGAATTGCCCTGGTTGGCCTGATGAACCAGCTCGAAGGCCAGTTGGGGCAGGTTGAGCTGTTGCTGGGAGGTTTGGTAACCGGGCTGTGCCGGGCGCAGGGCGGCTGGCGTAAGTTCGGCGCGGTTCGTTGCAGCGGACTGGTTTGGTCCGCCTACAGGGCCGGCCGCCAGATCGGCTTTGGCGGAAACGGCAGCGGCTTGGGCCTTGAGGTCGCTGGTAAGAGTGTCCGGCTCATCGCCGGAGCGGCCGGGGTCAACCTCAACGGCCGGAGCCGCATCGAGTGCTTGTTCGGTTGCCATGGCCAAGGCGGCCGTTGCGCTGGATTGCAGCTCGGATTGGGTGAGCTTGAGGCCGCTGCGGCCCAGCTTGGACAGGCTGGCATCGATGGTGGCTGCCGACGCGTTGGCTGCCGCAAGCTGGTCGAGAGCAGCGCTGTCCTGGTTGAGGCCGTCAAGCAGGGCGGCGAGCTTGTGGCCAAGTTCCTGGGCGGAAGCGGAGGCGGTTTGCTGGCCGGCGAGGAGCGCTTGCGCCAGGGGAGACAGGGCGGTGGCAAGCTGTTCGGCAAAGCTGCCGGGAACGGGCGGGGATGCTGTTGTCGGGCCCGCTGCACCATCGAGGGCAATGCCAAGGGTTTGCGCGAGCCTGGCAAGGGCGGCGGATGCCGCGTCCAAGTCCTGCTCGGTGGGAGGCTGGCCGGCCTGGATGCTGGCGGCAATGTTGGTCAGGCTGTCCAGCAATGGTGCCAAGTCGGCCTGGTTGGGCGCCAAAGGCAGGGGCTGGATCATGGCGGCGTCAAGACCTGCCGCCGACGGATCAAGGGCTTCGGATGGTTCTTCCGCTTCGCCGCCCAGTCCGAATGCCAGCCGGCCAAGGCCGGCAAGACTCCAATTGCCCTCCATCTGTGCCGTGGCGGAAGGCGCTCCAGCTGGCGTCGTGCCATCCAGCAGCGCTGCAAAAGCATCCATAAGACTGGTGGGTGCCCCGTCACCATCGGCGGGAGCGCCGAAGCTCTTGATGGTCGAACCGGTGCTGCCTGCAACTGAAAGGGTGAGATGTGATGCCACTCTGACGCATGTCCTGAAACAACCTGCCTCCCCCCATGCAAGGAGCTTGCCAGCCCGACGCCTCCCTAAGCTATTGATGTTGCAGAGGGCGGCGCTCGCGGCCCTCGCCCGGAGCCGGCAGCAAGGGAGGGGTGATCGGCAAAAGCTGCCGGGTGGCGTTGCAGCGGGGCGGGGAAAGGGGTAAGAGGCGCGCGACAGTTGTCCGCTGGCCCTTGAACCCAACCGGATGCATAGAAAGATGCTGAATTCGCTTGATATTGCCAAGCGTCCCGAAGACACGCGCATTGTGGTCGCGATGTCGGGGGGCGTGGATTCCTCGGTCGTGGCGGGGCTCCTGGCCCGGCAGGGCTATGACGTGGTGGGGGTGACCCTGCAGCTTTACGATCATGGCGAGGCCACCCATCGCAAGGGCGCGTGCTGCGCCGGGCAGGATATCCATGATGCCCGCCGGGTGGCGGCGGCGCTGGGCATTCCCCACTATGTTCTTGATTATGAAGAGCGCTTCAAGCGCAGCGTGATTGCGCCGTTTGCCAATGCCTATCAGCAGGGTGAAACGCCGGTGCCTTGCATTGCCTGCAACCAGTCAGTGAAGTTCGTGGACCTGCTGGCCGTGGCGCAGGATTTGGGCGCCGATGCGCTGGCAACCGGGCATTATGTGCAGTCGCGGGTGGGCGAGGATGGGCGGCGCCAGCTGTTCCGGCCGGTGGATGGCGAGCGCGACCAAACCTATTTCCTGTTCGCGACCACGCAGGCGCAGCTCGACTTCCTGCGCTTTCCGTTGGGGGGAATGGGCAAGGCCGAAGTGCGCGAGCTGGCGCGCGAAATGGGGCTGGAGATCGCCGACAAGCACGACAGCCAGGACATCTGCTTTGTGCCGCAGGGCAAATATGCCGACATCATCCGCAAGATGCACCCCGAGGCGGTAGCCCAGGGCGAGATCGTGCATCTGGATGGTCGGGTGCTGGGCACCCATGCGGGGATCGTCAACTACACGGTGGGGCAACGCAAGGGCCTTGGCGTGGCGGCGGCCGAACCGCTTTATGTGATCAAGCTCGAGCACAAGACGGGGCGGGTGATCGTGGGTCCGCGCGAGGCGCTCAAGACCCACACGGTGCGGTTGCGGGATGTGAACTGGCTCGGAAGCCGGCCATTGGTGGAAGCGGCCGCGGGCAATGGCGCACCGGTGGAAGTGAAGGTGCGCTCGACGCGCGGGCCGCAGCCGGCGGTGATCCAGATGCGCGATGGCGCGGTTTATGTGACGCTGGTTGCGGGCGAATACGGCATTTCACCGGGGCAGGCCTGCGTGTTCTACGCCGATGACAGCGCCACCGCCGAAGTGCTGGGCGGAGGGTTCATCGCGGAAGCCGTGCCGCAGGTGTTTGCCGCGGCTTAGTTGGCGGGCTCAGTCGTGCCCTTGGGCAGGGGGATGGCGTCTTCGGGCGCGATATGGCGTTCAGCTTCGATGGTATCGTAGTTGCGCCAAGTGACGAGGTTTGAATACAGCGTCGCGGCCACAGTGATCACCGCCAGGCCAATGAAAATGGCGATCACCAACTGGCCTGAGTTGAATTTCGGGTTTGGCATGAGCTGGCCTCAAGGTCTGTTCGGCAGTGTCGCCGCAAAGCAATGGGGAGGCCTTTAGCACCTCCGCAGGGGTTTGGCGAAGGGCGCGGAGCCACCTCCCCTGGATTGGGGAGGTGGCTCCGTGGTTTTCCCAAGCGGGTGTTCAGGTCAGGGGCTTGAGGTTGGCTTCGATGCTGGCGCGACGGCTTTCAAGGAACGGGGGCAGGGCGAGGGTTTCGCCCAGGCTTTCCATCGGCTCGTCGGCGGCAAAGCCGGGCGTGTCGGTGGCGAGCTCAAACAGAATGCCGTTGGGCTCGCGGAAATACAGCGAGGTGAAGTAGAACCGTTCCACTTCGCCGCTGGAGCGGATGCCAAAGGAATGAACGTGCTCGATCCACTGGCGAAGCGTGTCCTGATCCGGGGTGCGGAAGGCGACGTGATGCACGCCGCCGGCGCCGGGCCGGGCAGGAGCAAGCGTGGGGTCAACCACCACATGCAGTTCGGCTGAAGGGCCGCCCGGGCCCATCTCGAACACATGGGTTTCCCCATTGCGCTCGCGGGCCGGATAGGTACGCACCTTGCGCATGTTCATCACCTGCGTCAGCACCGCTTCGGTGCGATCAAGGCGCGGCACGGCGAGGCTGATCGGTCCAAGACCGATAATCTGCCGCTCCGCCGGCACCGGCGACTTGGCCCAGGGCACCACCTTGTTGGCGGGGTCGGTCACCAGGCGGAAGCGCTGGCCTTCGAAATCCTCGAAATCGAGAGACAGATGGCCGTTGCGCTCCTTGATGGCCGATGTGCCCACGCCATGCGCCTGCAGATGCTCTTTCCACCAGTTCAGGCTGTCTTCGCTGTCCACGCGCAGGCCGGTGCGGCTGACGGTATGATTGCCGCGCTGTTCGCGGACGGTGTCAAAGTCAAAAAAGGTCAAATCGGCGCCGGGCGAGGCAACGCCATCGCCGTAAAACAGGTGGTAGGCGGTGGTGTCATCCTGATTGACGGTCTTCTTGATCAGACGCATGCCCAGGGTCTGCGTATAGAATTGCAGGTTCCTGGACGCTTGCGCGGTGACGGCGGTGAGGTGGTGAATGCCTCCCAACTGCAGGGTCATTGGTGGTCTCCTTGAAGGGCTCAGGCTCGCCAGCCGAGCCAATGATATTGTTATGGGACAAATAGGGCAAACGCCCGGGATGGCTAAGCCAGGACAGGTGCGACGAACTGTTGCTTGTTGTTGAACGGCCGTTGAGCACCATTCAATCACGCCAGCTGATCACAAGCTGGCTAGGAGCCCAAATTTGCCGGTGCTTTTCGGTTGGCCATGCGTTAGGAGCAAGGCGAACAGATGAGGAACATTGATGGCTGCCCTAACGCTTCGACGCAAGCTGGCCGTGTTGTCGGACGCTGCCAAATATGATGCCTCCTGCGCTTCGAGTGGCACCGAAAAGCGCAACAGCAAGCAAAGCGGCGGCATAGGTTCGACCGAAGGCAGCGGCATCTGCCATTCCTATGCGCCCGATGGCCGGTGCATTTCGCTGCTCAAGATCCTTTTGACCAATTTCTGCATCTATGAGTGCAGCTATTGTATCAACCGCTCATCTTCGAATGTGCAGCGCGCCCGCTTTTCAGTGGTGGAAGTGGTGGGGCTGACCCTCGACTTTTACAAGCGCAATTATATCGAGGGGCTGTTCCTGTCCTCGGGAATTATCCGCTCGCCCGATTACACGATGGAAGAACTGGTGCGGGTGGCGCGCAGCCTGCGCGAGGACCATCAGTTTGCCGGCTATATCCACCTCAAGGTGATCCCCAATGCCGCGCCCGAACTGCTGGCGGAAGCCGGGCGCTGGGCCGACCGGCTGTCCACCAATATCGAGATGCCGACCGATCTAGGGCTCGAAGCACTGGCGCCCGAAAAAAAGCCCAGCGAGATTCGCACGGCCATGGCGCGCATCCGCGGCAAGCTGGTGGAAGCCGAGCCCGACAAGAAGGCCAGAGCCGCCAAGCCCAAATATGCGCCAGCCGGGCAATCCACCCAGATGATCGTGGGGGCGGACGCGGCCGATGATGCAGCCATCCTGACGCGCGCGGCGGGGCTGTATTCAGGCTATAATCTCAAACGGGTGTATTATTCGGCCTTTTCGCCCATTCCCGATGCCAGCGCCAGGTTGCCACTGAAATCGCCGCCGCTGCTGCGCGAGCATCGGCTCTACCAAGCCGACTGGCTGATCCGCTTTTACGGCTTTGAGGTGCCCGAGATCATTGCGGGGGGCGAAGATGGCCTGCTGGATCTGGCGATCGATCCCAAGCTTGCTTGGGCGCTCAAGCATCGCGAGCAGTTCCCGGTGAACGTCAATCGGGCAGACCGGGAAATGCTGTTGCGGGTGCCGGGGCTTGGGGCCAGGAGCATCGACCGGATCATCACCACGCGCCGTCACCACAGTTTGCGGCTGGACGACGTGGCCCGCATTGTGGGCTCAATCGATGCGGTGCGGCCGTTCATCGAGGCGGTGGACTGGAGCCCCGGCGGCATGACCGATGATAACAGGCTCAAGGCGAAGCTGACGCCGCAAGCTGAACAGCTCAGTCTTTTTGCATGATCGCTGTTCGCCTCGAAACCCTCAATGACTTCAGTGAATGGCGCGGCAAGGCGCGGCAATTGCTGTTGGCGGGGGTGCGGCCAGAGCAGGTGGCGTGGCTGGGGCCCGCCGAAGAAAACGGGTTGTTCGAGGCCGGGGACAGCATGTTGCCGACGGGTGGTGGGCCGGTTGGCAGCGTGCCGCCGGGGTTTATCGAGCTGGGGCAGCTGGCCATCTGCAACAGCCAGCCCGAGCGCTGGGCCCTGCTGTATCGCTTCCTGTGGCGGCTGGTGCAGGACCGGGCTCTGATGAACTCGGCTTCTGATCCTGATCTGCAGCGGCTGGTCGGCATGGCATCGGCAGTGCGACGCGACAGCCACAAGATGAAGGCCTTTGTGCGTTTCAGGGCAATCAGCGATGATAGCGGGCTGGAGCGCTTCGCGGCCTGGTTCGAGCCCGACCACTTCGTGCTGGAGCGGACGGCGCCGTTCTTCGAGCGGCGCTTTGCCGGCATGATCTGGGCAATCATCACGCCCTATCGCTCCGCTTTTTGGGACGGGGAAGAGCTGGTGTTCGGGGCAGGCGGGCGCAAAGGCGATGTGCCCGCGGACGACGCGGTTGAGGTGGACTGGAAGACCTATTTTGCGTCCATCTTCAACCCGGCCCGGCTCAAGGTCGGGGCAATGAAAGGGGAGATGCCGGTGAAATACTGGCGCAACCTGCCCGAGGCCGAACTCATTGCTCCCTTGATCCGGGGCGCGCGAGAAGCGGAGCGGGAGATGATCGAGCGGATTGCCAGCCAACCACCAGCGCGGCATTTGCGGCGCGAGGCCAATGCAACGCCCGCCGCGGAGCTGGGCGAGGAGCGCCAGATCGCCTCGCTGGAGCAGGCACGCGCGGCCGTGCAGGAATGCCGCCGTTGCCCCTTGTTCGAGTTTGCCACCCAGGCGGTGTTTGGCGAAGGACCTGAGGCGGCCGATGTGATGTTTGTGGGCGAGCAGCCGGGCGACCAGGAGGATCTGGCAGGGCAGCCCTTTATCGGTCCGGCCGGCAAGGTGCTCGATGCCGCAATCGAGAAGGTGGGGATCGACCGGACCCAGGTTTACGTCACCAATGCGGTCAAGCATTTCAAGTTCGAGCCGCGTGGCAAGCGGCGCATCCACCAGAAGCCGAACGGGAGCGAGGTGGAGGCGTGCCGGTTCTGGTTGAACCTGGAACGTGCTTTTGTCCGGCCCAAGGTGATCGTGGCGCTGGGGGCCACCGCCGCGTCGAGCTTGTTGGGCAAGGCAGTCACGATTTCGCGGCTGCGGGGAGCGCCGATCACCATGGATGATGGGACAACATTGTTTGTAACCAATCATCCTTCTTTCCTGCTGCGCATTCCCGAGCGGGAGCGGCAGGAGGAGGAGCGGGCCAAGTTCGAGGCCGACCTCGTGCTGGTGCGCGATGCCATTGCGCAAATGCGGGGCGGATCGCAGTTGACCCCGCCACACTCTTGACATGGCCGCCGCTCAAAACTAGGTATTCGCGCATCGACCCCGCTGCGGGCCGTGCCGTGAGGCGGAGTAGCTCAGTTGGTTAGAGCAGCGGAATCATAATCCGTGTGTCCCCAGTTCAAATCTGGGCTTCGCTACCATTCAAAACCCCCGGGAAACCGGGGGTTTTTGTTTAGGTGGATTTCATCCTGACCCAGTTGCAAGCTAGCACAGCGACTGAGCACCCCCGTTGAATCCATTGATTTTTGCCACGCGATCTGAACGCGGTAGCACAATTTCAACACAGCACGAGTACGTCCATAACGGGAGGTGCGCGCTTTGACTGAAGCATTAGACTTGTCCTACAAGCTGTTTCAGCGATCAGGTACCAGTAATTGGTGGGTTCGCTTTTCCATCAAAGGCGAAGGCCAAGTGCGCAAATCACTTGAGACCAGCGATGTTGCGTCGGCGCAGCGCAAAGGTTCCCGAGCGGCTATTATGCTGACATGAGCAACATGATCAGCGAGCGGCTGCCTTCGATTTGGGTTAACGGGCGCACGCACGTCACCAAGCAATATGAGGTCAGTGGCAACTGGCCAGGTCCCTTGTACATTTGGCAGTGGCCTGACAGCGTTCAGGCGCATTACTGATTGTTCGCAGCAATGCGCGCTGTTCAAGGCAAGGCGCACTGGGAAGGGACCAGCCCGGCACCGGGAGACGGGGTTGAAAGGGGCCGGGATGGTCGTTCAAGCTCCTGCGGGCTTGAATTCATTAATTTGGAACTGGCTTCAAAAATTCGCCAATGCCTGCCGTAGCGACGGTTTCATATG
>JAQGKH010000293.1 GCA_028290225.1 Devosia sp.
TGTCGAGCCAGACAAAATCTCCGCTCCGGTATCGAGCAGCACAGGGATTTCGGCAACTTCACCCAGGCGCGCGCCGGAATTGTTGAAGATGGCGATGGTCAATGCGCCCTTGGCCCGGGCATGCACCACGCCGCCGATGGCGTATGGCGTGCGCCCGCTCGCGGCCAGGGCGATCACCACGTCATTGGGGCCTATGCCAATGCTGTCCAGGGCGTCAATGGCCAGTTGCTCGCTGTCCTCGGCCCCTTCGGCGGCCCGGAACACTGCGTCCTCGCCACCTGCCATCAGGCTGATCGCGCGCTCATAGGGCCAGTTGAAGGTCGGGGGCAGTTCGGCGGCGTCCTGGGTGGCAATGCGGCCCGAAGTGCCGGCGCCCAGATAAACCAGCCGCCCGCCTTGGGCGAGCCGTTCCGCACCGCGGTCGATCGCCTCGGCGAGGGCCGCGCTGGCGGCCTGAACGGCGCTGATGGCGCTGAATTGACCTTCAAGGATGCCGCTGACCAGGTCAGGGCTGGACCAATCCTCCAGCGAAGCGAAGCGGAGGGAAGCGGATTCAGTGGTTTGGCTCATGATGTCGCCTGGTGTTGTGGGGCGGTCCGCGCCCATTGGGCGGCGTGAACTGCCGCATCGATCGGTGGGAAGGAAATACTGATATCGGGCAGAGCCTGGGCCAAACCGGCTTTGATGGCGGGGTGGAGCGTGGTGATGCCGCCGACAAACGCCACCGGGAGTGGGCCCACGCGGCCAATGAGAGCCTTGGCGAGGCGGGCCAGTTCGGCTGCTGCCTGCCCAAGAATATCGAGCGCCAGCGGATCGCCGGCCGTGGCGGCCTGCGCGACCGCTTGGGCCAGGGTGCCGATGCGGCCCCGGTCACTGCCGTAAACAAAAGCGCGGGTGTGGTCCCAGTCCTCGCCACCCATGGCGGTGAACAGCGACTGCGCCAGGATAGCGGCCTCGCCCGGCCCGCCGGTTTGGTCGATCCGCCGATATAGCTGGTCCAGCGCCGTCAAGGCGATCCAGGTGCCTGAGCCCCCATCATCGATCAGCAGGCCCCGCCCGCCAACCCGCAGCATTGCACCATCGGCGTCCAGATGCAGCCCGATGGAGCCGGTTCCCGCCGATATCAGGTGACCTTGGCCCGGGGCGAAGGCCGCTCGGAACGCCAGCTCCATGTCATCGCAAAGCCGGATCGCTGTGGGAGAGAGGCCGAACAACTCGCCTGCAAGACCTTGCGCTTCGGCATGAACGCTCAGCCCCAGACCGGTGATGCCGAGGCAGGCGGCGGTGACCGAGCCGGGCGGCACATCCGCAGCGATGGCCGCAAGCGTGGCGCGAAGGCGCTCGCGCTCAGCCGGGTTGAAGAGGTGACCAGTCGCGCCCGGCGCCGAACCCCGGGCGAGCACTGTGCCATTGGCGTCGGCCATCACCCACCGAGCCGCCGTGCCGCCAATGTCGATGCCCAGAAAGCGGTCCATCAGCTTTGTCCCGCAACGGCCCTGGCAAAGCCGCGGGTGATCTCGCGTGGATTGGTGATCATGGTTCCAACCACCACCGCGTAAGCGCCAGCAGCGATTGCTGCCCGAGCCAGTTCGGGCGTGTTGAAGCGTCCTTCGGCGATGATGGGGGTGTCAATGGCCTGAGAAAGCGCACGGATCAGCTCCAGGTCGGGTCCCTCGGGCTTGGGCTCGGTGTACTGGGTGTAGCCGGACAGGGTGGTCGATATATAGGTCGCCCCCATGGCAGCTGCGGCGATGCCTTCGGCTAGCGTCGAGACATCGGCAAAGCTTTCGAGGCGGAGATGGTCGGTGATATGGGCGATGATCTCGGCGGGCTCGTCGCCATGGCGTGGGCGCGGCGTGCAATCGAGGGCGATGATATCGGCGCCGGCTCCAGCCAGAGCGTCCGCCGCCGCCTTGGTGGGCGTGATGTAAACGGGCACAGCGGGCGAAAAGAGCTTGTGGATGCCGATCACCGGCAGGCCGGCCGCCTTGACGGCGCTGACATCCTCGGGGCCATTGGCGCGGATGGCCTGCGCTCCGCCATCGCGTGCGGCCAGAGCCATCGCGCCCATGAACTGCGGGCCGTACAGGGGGTTGTCGGCGCGAGCCTGGCACGACACGATCAGGCAGCCCTTGGGCAGGCGCAAACTCATTTGATGGCACCCGCAGTCATGCCGCTGATGAACTGGCGAGACAGCACGATATAGATGATGATGATCGGCAGGGCCGACAACGTCAGGCCGGCATAGAGCACCCCATAATCGGTCGAGTATTCGCCCATGAAGGTGGTGAGGCCCTGGGGCAGGGTCTTGAGCCGGTCGTTCTGGATGAACACCAGCGGGAAAAAGAAGTCGTTCCAGATCGGCACGACGTTCTGGATGCCGGCGATCACCATGGCAGGACGCACCAGCGGCAGCATGATCGCCCACATGATGCGCGCTTCGCTGGCGCCATCCATGCGCGCGGCGTCTTCCAGCTCATTGGGGAGGGTGCGGATGAACCCGGTCATGATGAAGATCGTCGTGGGCAGGCCCATCGCGGTATACACAAAGATCAGCGAAAGCTGATTATTGAGAATGCCGAGATCGCGCATCAGCATGAACAAGGGGATGATGGCGAGCTTGAGCGGCAGGGTCAGCCCGGCGATGAAGAACATCAGGATAAAGCCGGCGCCAAAGAACTCGTAGCGCGCCAGGGCATAGGCGGCCA
>JAQGKH010000301.1 GCA_028290225.1 Devosia sp.
TTGAGCACTTTTGAGGCGACCTCGACGGCCGAGATGGCCCGCATGATGGACCGGCTGCTGCCAAAGGGCTGACCCTGAAAGCGGCTGGCGGCACGAAAACGGCCTTTGGCCTGCTGCTCAAAAGCACGGGCGGCGCGTATCCATGGACCCCGGTGGAGCTGACATAAGCGGGCGAAAGACTGCTCGCGGATGCCGAATCCAAGACACCGCCCTAAGATAAGACGCATTATCTCAGGGTCAAATCCACCGGTCAAAACAGCGTTCCAGTAGCACTCCAGGAAAAACATGAATCGGGACAAGCACTTGGCGCATGCTTAGACGAGTTGTGCGGCTGATTTGCAGGCCCGCCAGCGCCTTTTCGACGCTTACCCACCCAACTCCCTTGCCGGGGCCGCTTCAAGCGCGCCTGGAGCGTCCTGGTGACCCGTCAAACGGTTCCCACGCACCCCACCGGCCACCGCCATGCCCCCACCCGCCCTCCTCCACGCCTCCCGCCGTGCCCCCTGCCCGGCGTCCAATCCGCCGTTTTGTTCACCGCCTGGGCCCGCACCACTTTGCCCACCTACGCGCCTGTGCCGAAGGGCTTGGCGTGGGCGACTGCGCCCGGCGCTATTCTCGGCATCGAGCACGGCCACGAAGCGAAGACGGCGCACCCCGAAGCGGTCGACGCGGTGCGCGCCGTGGCCAGGCGCCAGGGCGATGCGGTCTGGCGCCTGGTGGGGCTCACAATCCGGACGCCACAAGGCACCCCGCGCCCGTCGCTCGACGCCTTTGCGCAGCAGCACAATCTGGACGGTTTCAGCGAAAGCGAGGTGCTCAAGCTCTACGAGGAAGCGCATCCGCCAGAGCGCAAAACCGCGCGCGGCCAGCGCCTGCGCGAGCGCCAGCTGGCGCTGCTGCGCCGCCTGGCCGCAGAGACGCCGCAGCCCTTGGACCTGGTCGCCGGCTGGTTCGATGAGCGTCTAGCGGCCAAGCTGGTCACGGCCGGCCTGTTCACGCTCGGGGCGCTGAACGCGCGTATCGCGGCAGGCGGGCGCTGGTTTGCTGCGCTGCCGGCCGTCGCCATCGCCAAGGCCCGGCGCATCGAGCGCCACCTGGCCACGCTGTTGCCACGCGAGGCGCAGCCGGCCAAACCGCTCTTTGCCCTCTCGGCCACGCCGGCGCTGTTTGGCGCACCCTCGCCTGCTCGCGCTTCAGACGCGCACGAGGATTTGGCACCAAGCGACTTTGTTGTTCAGGAGGCGACGAAAACGGCCTTGGCGCGCCCGCTGCTGGATGTGGATTCGGACGGGCAGGCGGTCCAGAGCTGGATCCAGGCGAGGGCAGGCTCGCTCGCCACGGCAACGCTCTACCAGCGCGAAGCGCACCGGCTTTTACTGTGGCTGCAATACGAATGCCGGGGCGCGACATTGGCGCAGATGACGGTCGCCGACTGCTGCGCCTTCATGGCGTATTTGCAGCACATCCCGCCGCGCTGGATCTCGCGAGTCTGCGCCGCCCCTGGCACGCACGGATGGGCGCCGTTTCGCGGCCAACTCTCGCACGGGAGTTGCAGGCAAAGCATCGCCATCATTGCCTCGATGTTTGCCTGGCTACAGTCGGCGCAATGACCTGCCCCCTGTAGACGTACCAATTAAAAGTAGGAAGTCCGGGCTCAAGGTTAATCGATTAAATCGTGGGTTGATGGGAATTGAGCTGCATCGCCAGCGCGCTGGCGATGCAGCTCGGCAAAGCGGGCCGGTGGCATGCGCCCCAGGCTACTGTGGGGCCTGACCTCGTTGTAGTCCGTGCGCCAGGCAGCCACGGCTGTCCTAGCTTGGTGCAAGGTCTGGAACCAGCTCTCGTTCAGATGCTCGTCACGCAACTTGCCATTGAAGCTCTCGATGTAGCCGTTTTGCATGGGACGCCCTGGTTGAATAAGGATGTGCCGAATCCGGTGGACCTGCGCCCAGGCCATGAATGCATGGCTGGTGAACTCCGGGCCGTTGTCGGTGCGAACGGCCTGCGGATAACCGCGAAATCGTGCAGCCTGATCGAGCACGCGGGTGACGTACTGGCCTGAGATACCAAAGTCCACCGCGATGTCCACGCTCTCATGGCTGAAGTCATCGGCTACGGTGAGGTACTTCAGGCGCCGCCCACCCGAGAGGCTGTCGCTCACAAAATCCATGCTCCAGACCTCGTTGACTGTCTGGGCCCGTTGCAGTGCCACGCGCTCGTTGATGGGCCGCTTGGCTTTCTTGCGCCGGCGCACGGCCAGGTTGGCCTCGCTGTAGAGGCGGTATACCCGCTTGTGATTGACGCCGGGAAACTGCGGACGCAGCAAGTCGTGGATACGCCGATAGCCAAAGCGGCGGCGTACATGAGCGATCTCCACGATCTTCTCGTGCAGTTCCAGCGTGGCCTGATCGGCCTGGGGCGGGTGGCGGCAGCTGTCCCGGGAGAGCCCCACAAGTCGGCAAGCTCGACGCTCGGAAAAATGGTGTTCGATGACCATGATCCGAATCGCCTCGCGCCGGGCCTGTGGGGCTAGCGCTTTACCCCGAGGACGCTTTTAAGCGCGTGCATGTCCAGGTGGGCTTCGGCCAGAAGCCGCTTGAGCTTGCCATTCTCCGATTCCAGCTCGCGCAGGCGCTGAGCCTCAGAGACTTGCATGCCGCCAAACTTGGCGCGCCACTTATAAAACGTCGCATCGCTAAAGCCGCCGCTGCGGCACAGCTCCTTGATGGGCAAGCCAGCCTCGGCCTGCTTCAAGAACCCGATGATCTGTGCTTCGGTAAATCTGCTGGTCTTCATGTCCGTCATTCTCCTGGTGGTTGACGGACTTCGCTAACTTTAGGTTGGTACGGCTGGCAGGGGGCAGGTCAGTCCTACAGTCGGTTCGTGCAATTGATGCCGCGTTGCGCCGTAGTGCTGGCGGCCCTGTTCGACATGCTCAAGGGCGTCTGTACGGGCATCTCCATTGCCGACTCGACGCCGCTGGCCGTTTGCCACAACCTGCGCATACACGCTCGACGAAGCCATCGCGCAGGTAGAGGAGTACA
>JAQGKH010000336.1 GCA_028290225.1 Devosia sp.
GGCTATATGTGCCTGGGGCATTCTGAATCAATGTCGCGCATATCCGACCGCTTCATCACCCGCCGCTTCCCCCAGGCCGTCGTTTATCAGCGCCCGGAGCAGGGGTGATGGACGAGCTGCTGGCCCAGTTCATCCTCGAGGCGCGCGAACTGGTGCAGGCCGCCATTGATGATCTGTTTGCTCTTGAAGCCGAGCCAGGCGATAAAGGCAGGATTGATAGTGCCTTCCGGGCTGTTCACACGCTGAAGGGCTCCGTCGGGCTTTTCGATCTCCCCGCGCTTCATTCGGCGCTGCACGCCGCCGAGGACAATTTGGGGCGGGTCCGTTCGGGCACGGCAAGCCTGGACGTCAGCCAGATCGACGCCATTGTGGCCGTTTTGGAATGGATCGACCGATGCGTCGACGATCTGGAAGCCCACGGCGCCGTCAGCCCGCAGCGGCTTGAACAGGCGGGCGACGTTCAGGCAGCGTTGAGAGGGGATCCCACTGTCATTGCCGCGACTGCCGGCGAGGCTGCTTCAACCGACTGGGCAATGGCGCTGGCCGCCCGCATCGGGGGTGAGGCAAGGGTTGCGCTGCGCTACCGGCCTCATCCCGAATGCTTTTTCGGTGGTGACGATCCCATCGCGCTGATCGCCCGCATTCCGGGCCTGTCCCATCTCTCGATCGAACCTGGCCAGCCCTGGCCTGCACCGGAACTGTTGGATCCGTTTCGATCCAATCTGTTGTTTGAGGCCTTGAGTACCGCCCCTCCCAGTGATGTCGAGGCGATTTTCCGCCTGGTGCCGGACCAGGTGAAAATCGTGCCGCTCGGCGCGCCATCGGCTTCAGCATCAGAGCCGCTGGACGCCGGTCCAGGCTCGGCGGGGGCCGATGGCACCCGCGGGCTGCGGGTCGATCCGGCCCGGATCGACATGCTGCTCGACCTTGTGGGCGAGCTCATGACCGCCAAGAACGGCATGGCGGGGTTGGCAGCCATGGCTGGCGCAATACCGGGGGCAGCTGAGCTGGCCCGCAGCATCGTCAGCACGCAACAGGATCTCGATCGCTTGAGCGGGGCCCTTTACGGCGGGATCCTGCAGACCCGTATGGTGCCGCTCGCCCATGCCTTTCACCGGCTGCCACGCATGGTGCGCGACCTGTCGCGGCGCCTCGGCAAGCCCACCCACCTGCAGATCGAGGGCGACACGATCGAAGCCGACAAGACCATTGTCGATGAGCTGTTCGAGCCGCTGCTGCACCTGGTCAGGAACGCCATGGACCACGGCATAGAAGCGGCAGAGGAGCGGTTGGCCTTGGGCAAGCCAGCGCTCGCCAAACTGAGCTTGCGCGTCCTCGCCGAGGGCGACCATATCGTGGTGAGCCTGTCCGACGACGGGCGCGGCATCGATCCGGCCGCTATCCGCGCCGCCGCTTTGCGCAATGGGCTGGTGAGCGCCGAGCGCGCCACCTTGCTGGATGACCGCGATACGCTCGACCTGCTGTTTGCAGCGGGATTTTCCACAGCCACGATCGTCAGCGACCTTTCGGGCCGGGGCGTCGGGCTTGATGCGGTGCGCGCAGACGTCACGCGCCTTGGCGGCACAGTCGGCATTACCAGCCGTGTTGGCCATGGAACCACCACCCTGTTGCGCCTGCCGATCAGCTTTGCCATGACCCAGTTGCTCGTCGTTTCAGTGGGCGGCGAACGGTATGGGGTGCCCATGCCCGCCGTGCTGGAAACTGTGCGCGTCAAGCAAGAGGCGGTCTCGGCCATCCGTGACAATCGTGCCTTTGTGCTGCGGGATCGCACCATAGCCTTGTTGTCGCTGTCTGAACTGCTGGGGCTGCCCGAGACCGTGCCGGTGGAGGAGATGACGGTGCTGGTCCTGGAACTTGGCGGGCAGCGGATCGGCATCATCATCGATGCCATCACCGAACGTATTGAAACGGTAACCAGGCCGCTGACTGGTTTGCTGACCGGCGTTCGAGGGATCGGGGGCAGCACCGTGCTTGGTAACGGCCAGGTGCTGTTGGTGCTCGACATTGCGGAGCTGGTGGGATGAGCGTGGCTTTGGACGGAGATGCGATCGTCCTCACCGGGACCTGCGGCGTTGAGGAGGCGGAAACGCTGTTTGCCCTGGTTCAGGGCAACCGAGGCACGCCGGTCGACATTACAGGAGCGGAATGGGTGCACACGGCCTTGTGGCAGGTCATGCTCGCCTTGTCGCCGGCGATCCGGGGCGAGCCGTCCAATCCATTTATCCGCCAATGGCTGCTGCCGCTGGTTTCGGGCAGTGCCCGTCAATAAAGCGACTGAACTTGCCGTGGATCGGCCCTGCGCCTAGAGATGAACAAAGCGGTCCTCTGGATCAACATGAACAACGGAGTTTCTTGATGGTGACGGTCCTGCTCGTGGACGACAGCAAGCTGGCGCGTATCGTGGCCGGCAAGACCATCGCCGCCCTGCAGCCCGAGTGGCAGCGGGTGGAGGCGAGCAACGCCGAGGAAGCACTGGCGGCCGTAAAGGCGCAGACCGTGGATCTGGCAGTGCTCGACTTCAACATGCCCGGCAAGGATGGGCTGGAACTTGCCGCCGAGCTGCGCGAATCCTTCCCGCAGATGCCAATCGCCATCATCACGGCCAATGTGCAGAACGAGGTGATCGCCCGGGCGCGTGAGCTGAACGCGACCTTTGTGGGCAAGCCGGTGACGGAAGAGGCCATCAAGGGCTTTCTAAGCGGCGCGGCCTTGCGGCTGCGCCGGGTCGGCGCATGAGCTTTATCGCTGTGACCCTTGATGAACTCGAGCGCGATGCGCTGACCGAGCTGGTCAATATCGGGGTTAGTCGCGCCGCTGCCAGCCTGCGCAAGATGGTGGGCAAGCAGGTACTGTTGTCCGTCCCCTCCGTCGAGGTCGTCACCCAGACTGCCGCCGCGGCACTGATCGGCCAGCGGGAAAGTGATAATCTGGTCGCCATCCTGCAGGAGTTTGGCGGGGCATTCTCCGGCAAGGCCTTGCTGATCTTTCCGGAAGACAACAGCCTTGAACTGGTCAGGGCCATCGTGGGGGATGAAGTCGATGCTGCCGAAGTGGCATCGCTGAAGGACGAAGCGTTGGCCGAAACCGGCAACGTGATCCTGAATGGCTGCCTGGGCACGATCGCCAACATGCTCAATCACTCGCTGCAGATGTCCTTGCCCAAGGTCCTCTATGGCGATGGCAAGGTGTTGTTCGATGTGGGGGTGGAGCCCGGAACTGACGGTTTGGTGCTGTTTCTTTACATAAATTTCTCTGTTCGCGATCGCAACATTCGCGGCTATATCGCGATGATCATGGATCTTCCCTCGCTGGCGATGCTTAAGGAGCTGCTTGGTGATTTCATCAGTCGGGTAACGGCTGACAGCAATTGGGCCGTGGGTGTGTGAACGAAGTGCCTCAATCATGAAAGCCGCACCCTAAGTGCCCACCACCCAAGACATGGATGAAATCGGATCTTCCCAATCCGAACTGTTTGAGCTCCAGCGTCAGATTGAGGCCGCAAAGCAGCGACTCGATCTGACGCTGGAGGCGGCAGGGGCTGCGGGCGCCTGGATGTGGGACATCGCGGCCCAGCGTCTTACCGCTGACGCGCGGTTTGCTGCGCTAACAGGTCAGGACCCGTTGGAGCTGGCCAATGGCGTTCCGACCAGCCGGTTTTTCGCTGGTATTCATCCCGAAGACGTTCGCCGGATTCGGCTTGCCGTTGCCGGTATCCTGGCCGGTGCCGAAGTGTTCTCGAAGGATTATCGCCTGCTCAAGGGTGATGGTGGCATTCGGTGGGTTCACGCCTATGGGCGTACCATGCTCGACGAGTTGGACCAGCCTGTCGGTTTTCACGGCACCCTCGTGGACGTTACCGATCGCAAGCGCACCGAGGAACAGTTAAGGGTCGCCCAAACTGCCGGCCAGATCGGCACGTTCGAGCATACAGAGGGCTTTGGCACAGTTTCCGTCTCGGGGCAGTTTTGCCGGTTGCTGGGTTTGCACCCGACCACGGTTCTTCCCGTCAGAACCGTGAACCTGCTGGTTCATCCCGAGGATCGCCCGATCATCGATCCGGATTTGCCGAGCCGCTCGCAAGCGGAACAAAACATTGAGTTTCGCGTCACCCGCGCCGATACCGGAGAAAGCCGCTGGTTGGCGCGCCGCGGCGAGTACCAGGAGGACATCGAGGCGAGCGGCTTGCGCTATATTGGTGTGATCTATGACATCACCCATTCCAAGCGCATCGAAGAGCGCCTCAGGCTGTCCAACGAAATGCTTTCGGAAAACGTGCGCGAGCGCACGCGCGAACGCAACCAGGTCTGGCAGAACTCGCGCGACCTGCTCACGGTAATTGGCGTTGACGGCATCATCCGTGACGTGAATCCGGCCTGGCACACCATTTTGGGGTACGAGCAGTTCACGTTGATCGGCCGCTCATTTGTGGACCTCGCAGGGGAGCAGGGGCGGGACAGCGCCACGGGCCTCGTGGCTTTTGATCGGGACCGCCCCCCGACTTCAAGCGAAATGGCACTAGCTGCCACAGATGGGTCGCTGCACTGGTTCTCCTGGAATGCGGCGGCGGAAGGCGAACTGATCTATCTTTACGGACACAACATCACCGCCGAGCGCAAGCAGACCGAGATCCTGCGCGAAACCGAGGCGCTCTTGCGCCAGTCCCAGAAGATGGAAGCTGTCGGCCAGCTGACCGGGGGCATCGCGCACGACTTCAACAATATGCTGACCGGCGTGATCGGTTCGCTTGACGTGATGAAGCGCCGCATTGCCAGCCAGCGCTATGACGATCTCGACCGCTTCATGGATGCCGCCATCACATCGGCGCAACGAGCGGCATCGTTGACCCATCGACTATTGGCGTTCTCGCGACGCCAATCGCTTGATCGCAAGCCGACCGATGTGGTTCCGTTGATTAACTCCATGCGCGATCTGCTGACACGCACGCTGGGCGAGCGCATCAGTCTGCAAACCATTCTGCCGGACAGCAGTTGGCAGGCGGTCACCGATGCCAATCAGCTCGAAAACGCAGTTTTGAATCTGGCGATCAATGCTCGCGACGCTATGCCCGAAGGGGGACAACTCACCATCGAGGTTACCAATGTCGCGCTCGCCAAGGCGCAGATCGCCGGCATCGATGGCTTGATCGCCGGCGATTATGTACGCGTAACCGTGACTGATACGGGAGAGGGCATGCCCCCCGAAGTTATCGACAAGGCCTTTGACCCGTTTTTTACCACCAAGCCTATCGGCCAGGGCACGGGGCTCGGGTTGTCCATGATCTACGGGTTTGTGCACCAGTCGGGCGGGCACGTCGAATTGGCAAGCGCCGTAGGCGAGGGGACGGCGGTTTCACTATATCTGCCGCGCAATCTGCAAGAACCGGTAGAAGCCGTTTCATCGGAAGCGGCACCGACGCCCTTGGGTCGCGGGGAAACAGTGCTGATCGTCGAGGATGATCCGGCGGTGCGCCTGCTCGTGATCGATGTATTGGAAGAATTGGGTTATGTGGCCCTGGAAGCCGCGGACAGCAGCAAGGCTCTCCCCATTCTGCAATCGGGCACCCGCATCGACCTGCTGATCTCCGATGTCGGCCTACCTGGCCTCAATGGGCGCCAGCTCGCCGATATCGCCCGCCAGACCCGCCCTCAATTACGGGTGCTGTTTATTACCGGCTACGCCGCTATGGCTGCATCGCGTTCCGAATTTCTGGGTGCCGGGATGGACATGATCACCAAGCCTTTCGCCATGGATGAACTGGCCACCAAGATACGCAGCATGCTGCTGTCCATATGAGCCTGTTCGTGGTGCATCAGACGCGGTCCACCTTCCTGTGCAGCTTGCGCTGATTTGGGGCCACCCATGACATCCACGAGTGGCATCGCTCGTTGGCCAACTGCCTCTTGAAATTGCCGAATGCGGAAACTCTGCATAGAGCGCCAGCTTTTTCCTTCGACATATCCTGCGCATATTTGAGCGCACGCGACATTACCCCACCACGGGCCAGATCTTCTTTCCCGCTGCCCTGTCGGAATACATCTACCTGAACGTTGCGCCATATAATGATCGCGCAGCCGAAAGGGACACGCTCAACAGCAATGATTCAATAGCCCAGCAGGCGAGCCGCGCCGCATTCGCCTTCATCAAGGAGCTCGAACAAGAATATCTCGTTGCCATGATCGTGGGCGTCGACCCCGCCGCAGAGTCTGCTGTGAGCCTCCACCTCGGCGGCGAGCGGCCACCGGCCCCCCCTTCCGGGATGCGGCCAGCCGGACCTCCTCCTGCGGAAGGCGGTCCGGTCGGCGCGCCTGGAGGCCCGATGGGCAAGGCAGACCGCTCCACCCTCGTACCTGGAGGCGCCAAGAAGGCAGAGTGAGCGCCGCGCCGGCGCGCCTGAGCCCGCCCCATTATCAGCTAAAACTAAGCTCAAAGGGCGTGCAGAAAAGGAGCTGTGCTGAAATGGATTTCACCTGGTTGGGAATGGTGCCGATGATCTTTGGAGCGGGCGCCGCATCGGATACGCCTCGGGCATTGCTGGATCAGATCTACCAGCCTCTTCTGGCTGGACAGTACCATAACCTCGAAGAATTCTACTCGCCTCGGCTGCAGGAATTGACGGCTCACAACCTCGAAGCCAATGTGGTCGATGTTTCCGGCCAGCCTGTCGACCCCGAGGCTCCGGCGATCGTGTCGTTCAATCCGTTCCTTAACGGCGAAACGGCTGACGTTAAGGACCTCCAGGTGACCGAGCCAATTACCCGCGACGGCACCGCCGTAGCGCTGGTCAGCTTCGTCAATGCCGGGCAGCCCGCGGTTCTATCCATCTCGATGGTTGAGCTGCAGGGTGAGTGGAAGGTCGACGATATCGCTGCCGTTGGAGCAGGCGAGAAGTGGCTCTACTCCTGGCTTCTGCAATACGATCCCTTCAGCATGCGCTGAGTAGGCGCAATCATTGCCGCGGTGCTCGCGACCCGCAATGTGCGCTAGCTGGACTGACCATTCTGAGCCAAACGAGCTCTGCGCAGTTTTCATCGGGAAGGGCAATGTTGCGCGGCATCACGGCGCCAATGCTGGAGATGGCTACAACGGCGCCGCACGCCGGGGCAAGTTTGTTCATGAGCGTTCATCTAGCGTTCATCCGCGGCAGTGTTTCTGTGGAGTTTGACCCGGAATGCCCATGTTGACCGCGAAACTGGCAGGACGGAAGACAGCACGCTCAACAAATTCAATTGATTGGGGTCGACCCGAGACGGGGTGATCCTTTATTATAGTTGTGCGCCGAGGGGGGTGGAAATCTTGGACAGCATCAAATTGTTAGGCTGCTACTTGTTGGCTGCCTTGTCGGTTTCGCCAGTTCAGGCAGAACCCATCACCCATGGCTCCAACACTTTCC
>JAQGKH010000337.1 GCA_028290225.1 Devosia sp.
CTCGAAGCCATTGCCATTGCCGTGATCGGGGGCACCAGCCTTTTCGGCGGCCAGGGGGGAATCGTGGGTACGGCCATCGGTGCCGGCATCCTGGCCATTCTCGCCAACATCATGAATCTCGTCGGGATTTCGCCCTTCACCCAGCAGATCGTGAAAGGGGCGATCATCATTATCGCCGTGTCGATGGAAGTGTTCCGTCGGCGTCGATAGCGGAGGGGATGACGCATGTGTCATTCAACAAGGAGGAAACTATGAATACCAAGAAGCTCGTGACGCTGGGCCTCAGCGCTGCACTGCTCGCCAGCACGGTTGCTACCGGCACCGCCTGGGCGCAGGACGACATCATGGCCGGCACCGACCTGACCAAAGCCTGCAAGATCGGCTTTTCGCAGGGCACTCTGAACCATCCCTGGCGCGTCGCCATGGTGGAAGGCAACAAGGCGTGGGCGCAGGAAAACCTGCCCAATGTCGAGTTCATCGTGACCGACGGCCAGAATGACTCGGCAAAGCAGGTCACCGACGTCGAGAGCCTGATGGCTCAGGGCGTGGACGTGCTGATGATCAGCCCGCTGACCTCGCAGGCCCTGACCCCCATCGTGTCCGACGTCATGGCTGCAGGCATTCCGGTGGTGGCGCTCGATCGGAGCGTGAACACCGAGGTCACCAGCTACATCACCGCGCAGAACGAACCTATTGCCCGCAAGGCCGGCGAGTTCTTCGTGCAGCAGCTGGAAGGCAAGGGCAATATCGTCCAGATCGAAGGCACCGCCGGTGCTTCTGCCGCGGCCGAGCGCAAGAGCGGCTTCGAGGCCGTCATTGCCGAACACCCTGACATGAAGATCATCGCCACGCAGAACGCCGACTTCCTGCGGGAAAACGCGACCAAGTTCATGGAAGACACGCTGCAGCGCTTCGGGCCCGGCGAAATCCAGGGCGTCTACGCGCACAATGACGAAATGGCCCTGGGCGCGATTGCGGCCATCGAGGCCGCCGGCCGCCAGGACGAAATCATGGTGACCGGGCTCGACGGCCAGAACAACGCGATCCAGGCGGTCAAGGATGGCAAGATGTTCGCCACCTTCACCTTCCCCTATGTCGCGCCCCAAGGCATCCAGTATGCCTACAAGATCTGCGCCGGCGAGGATGTACCGGCCGAGGTGATCCTCGACTCGGCCACCATCGAAGCCGCCAATGTCGATGAATGGATCGGCAAGGGTTTCTGAGCCACCCAAAGGCCAGGCGTGGTTCAACGCCTGGCCACCTCCCTCCAGCGCGGCAGCAGGCAAGCATGAGCGATTTCTATCTTTCGGTCGGGCAGTCGGTGCGGTTCAGCAAGACCGTCAGCGAATCCGACGTATACCTCTTTGCCGGCATCACCGGCGATCTGGCGCCGGTCCATGTCAATGCCGAGCTGATGGAGCGATCTGCCTATGGGCAGCGCATCGCCCATGGGGCGCTGATCGTGGGCTTCATGTCGACGCTCTCGTCACTCATGGTCGAACAGGCGGCAGACAGCCATTCCAGGGGCGAAACGCCGGTCTCGCTCGGCTATGACCGCGTTCGTTTCGTCGGACCGGTGTTTTTCGGGGACACGGTGACGCTGACCTATACGATCACCGCCGTCGATGCCGAGCGCCGTCGCACCACCGCCGATATCGAAGCCAGGAAGCAGACCGGCGAAACGGTGGCCGTGGCAACCCATATCCTGAAATGGGTGAAGAAGGATTGAGCGCGCCGGTGTCCCACGAGGCCGATTTCGTCATTGTCGGCGGCGGCTCGGCCGGCTGCACCCTGGCCGCTCGCCTGACCGAGGATCCGTCGGTCAAGGTGGTGCTCATCGAGGCCGGTTCGCGCGACACGAGCCCCTACATCCACCTGCCCGTCACCTATTACAAAACCACGGGGCCCAAATTCACCTGGGGCTATCACACCGCGCCCCAACAGCATCAGAACGGCATTGCCGCGCCTTTTGCGCAGGCGCGCGTGCTGGGTGGCGGCAGCTCGGTGAATGCCCAGATCTATATGCGCGGCATCCCGCGCGATTATGACGACTGGCGCGACGTTTATGGCTGCGACAATTGGGGCTATGCGGATGTGCTGCCCCATTTCGTAGCCGCCGAAGGCAATGACCGTTTGGCCGAGCCCCTGCATGGAACCCAAGGGCCGCTCAACGTGTCCGACCAGGCCTATACCCATCCGCTGACGCGCGCCTGGCTCAAGGCCTGCCAGCAGGTCGGCATGCCTTATAACAGCGACTTCAACTCCGGCGACCCGGCCGGCTGCGGTTTGTACCAGGTCACCAACCGGGCCGGACGTCGCTCGAGCGCGGCGAACGCGTATCTGCATCCAGCAGAAAGCCGCCCCAACCTGACGGTCCTGACCGATTCGCAGGTGACCAGAATTGTCTTTGAGGGCAAGCGCGCCACCGGCGTGGAGATCCGTCGGGATGGCATGGTGTCCGCTGTTGTGGCGCGGCGAGAAGTCGTGCTGTCGGCCGGCGCCATTGGTACCCCCAACCTTTTGCATCGTTCGGGGATTGGTCCGGCGGCGTGGCTCAAGGAAGCGGGAATTGGGGTTTTCCACGATTCGCCTGAAGCGGGCGCCAATCTTCAGGACCATCTGGATGTCTTTCTCATCCACGAGCTCACCGGCATCCAGAGCTACGACAAATACAAGAAGCTGCATTGGCAAGCCTGGGCGGGGCTGCAGTTCGCCCTGTTCCGCACCGGCCCGATAACCTCCAATGTCGTGGAGGGCGGGGCCTTCTGGTGGGTGGATGCGAGTGATCCCTATCCGGATGTACAGTTCCACTTCCTCGCGGGCGCCGGCGTTGAAGCCGGCATTCCCGCGGTGCCGTCGGGCAATGGTTGCACCCTCAATGCCTATCTGGTTCGGCCCAAGTCGCGGGGAACCGTCAAGCCATCCCCCACCGGTCAGGGCCCGGTGATCGACCCCAACTTCCTGTCCCATGACGATGATCTGAGAAAAACAGTCGAGGCGGTCAAGCTCAGCCGCAAGATCATGGAGCAAGCGACCATATCGGGATATCTGGCCCGGGAGCACTTTCCGGGCACCAGCGTATCCAGCACTGCCGAACTTGAGGACTTCGTGCGCCAGCAGGCGCGCACGGGATATCACCCCGTGGGGACGTGCAGGATGGGCAGCGACGAGCGCTCCGTGGTCGATACCTCGCTGCGGGTCCGGGGCCTTGATGGGCTGCGCATCGTTGATAACTCCATCATGCCGCGGCTAGTTTCAGCCAACACCAACGCCACCGCGATCATGATTGCCGAGCGAGCGGCCCGCTTTATCCGCGGGAACAGGTGAGCGGCCGGCCGCGGGGCTAGCGTGGGGCGGTCAGCACGTGGCTGGCAGACGCCAAGCAAGGACGGGATTATAGCCGGGCACGACGAGCCGTGTTCGGCCCCGTTCCATGCGCCCGGACCACCATTGGTCCCATCCCGAGCGCGGCGAGTCCACGGGCCCGCTGGATCATACGCCGCTTCTGGGGCTCGACTACAAGAACTATCAGATCGTCCAGCATCAGGGTTTTGGCGCCCCAGCCGGGCTTGATGTGCAAGCATCGGCTACGAAAAGGACGGTTTGGGCGTGGCGCTGGCAGCGTCCAACATTTCGACACCTCTTATGTAGCGGCTGCCAATCGCTGACCTGAGGCGGCTATGGCGCTGGACGCACCGCAACGCTGAGTGAGAGCTGCACATGTCGTCTGCTCGACGCATGTACCGTCTAGTTCCAGCCCGTCTTGCAAGCGGGGCTGCAAGTCGTTCCGGGGTAGACACTTACCCGGCGTGAAAGCGGCTTCGGCTCGAAGAGACAAACCAAGCTTCACATCGGCGTTTATTACATGGCCCCCAAGCAGCACCGCCGCAAGCAGAACAAACCATGACATCCGGCTTTTGCACCCCGCCCCAGGGTCCCGGGCCTTCCTACACAACAGGTGGTAGGCGGCTCCAAGCCCCAACCACTACAGTGTTCCGGCCTACATGGGAGCCGGAACACTTGTTAAGCTAAAACGACCAACGGATTCCAAGCGTATTGGCGTTGGCTCCTTCGCCCATATTGCCGAGCGTGTTCCAGCCCCCTGAGCGATGCTGGACACGCCAGAACAGCTCCATATCGGGATTGCTCGGCGTCGAGATGCTGAGTTCGGGCGCCATATAGAACAGGAAGGTACTGTCGCCATTCCGGCTGATTTCCCGTACCACTTCGACGTCTAGGGGATTGGTGATCAGGGAAAGGCCGCCGGTGATGCTGGCCGAAATCTTGACCTTGTCGGTGTTGATGAAGCCATCGGACCGCAGCACCAATCCAGCCCAGGCCTCACCGGAAACGTCCGGCCCATGGCGCAGGGCGGCTCCACCCTCCAGGCCCAGGCGAGTCCCGTTTTCGCCCCCAAGAAAAAAGTACTGGTAACCGCCGCCCAGGATGTAGGCGTCCTGGTAGTCGGTTGCGATGAAGTTGAGCGTTTCCCCCACGGATTCGCTCGAGTAGACTCCGCCGAACAGGAAGACGTTTCCGTCCTTTCCCAGGGTGGGAATGTTTACGTCCTGCGCTGCGACCATTGTCGGCAAACAGGCGGCAAGAAGGATGCAGCCGCAAGCGACTGAACTGATCACGCGTACCAAATGAAACTCCCGAGTACCGACTGGGTCCTCATCACACTATCAATGGATCGTGCAAAACTAAGGCAGAGTCAAATTACATAGCGGCAAGCCGGTAGTGCGCGACGAGTCGAGTCACGCAGGGCCAAGCGGCATCACAGCGGCGTCGAACCGCAGTCCTCGTGCGCCAAACACATCGCTGGCGGCTCCGCCATTCCTGCAGGGCACAATGTGCCGCAGACCACTGGCTCGGCACTAGGCTGGAGAAATAGTCCGATACCCGGACAAGAAATGGCGCGCCCTAAGAGATTCGAACTCCTGACCCCCAGATTCGTAGTCTGGTGCTCTATCCAGCTGAGCTAAGGGCGCGCAGGCCATTTAACGGCCGCTTGCAGTTGGAGGCGGTTCGATGCCGACCTCTGCATGAAGCGGGGCAACCCATACATGGGTGATTTGAGCTTGGCAAGGCCGCACGGGCAAAATCCACAAGGTCTCAGGAAAGGCGCAACGCCGCGGGCAAGATCAGCTCGAAGCGCGTTCCCTGCCCTGTCTCGGCCAACACCAGCCGGCCGCCATGGGCTTCGGCGATTTCCCGGGCAATGGGCAGCCCCAATCCGGTGCCGCCAGCCCGGGCGGATCCTTCAAAGGCCACAAACAGGTTGTCGCGGGCGCGAGGCGGCAGTCCCGGACCGTTGTCGCTCACGGCGATCACCAGAAGGTCGGCACGCTCCTCGACACTCACGCTGACCTGCAGCGCCTGCATATTGCCCCCTGCTGCCTCGAGTGCTTCGCGGGCGTTCTTGAGGAGGTTGACCAGCAACCGGCCGAGTTGGACCTGATCGACATTGAGCCGCAGCGCCTCGGGCGCCTGGTTGTGGAAGCTGATCGTCGGGTGGCCTGCCAGGCGCGCATCAAAGGCCGCGTCCTCAATAAGGCCTCGCAGAGCCACGGGCGCCAGAACCGGTCGCGAGGCACTTTCGCGACCATAATCCAGCACGGACTGGGCAAAGCCGATGGCCTTGTCGAGGGTCGTCACCAGCCGGGGCGCCAAACGCTGCACCTTGGGATCGTCGAGCGTGGCCACCTGATCGGAAAGCAACTGCGCCGAAGTCAGGGTGTTGCGCAGGTCATGATTGATCTTGGCCACGGCCAGGCCAAGATCGGCCAGGTGCTGGCGTTGGCGCAGCATGGAAAACAAATCTTCTTCCATGGCCGCCAGTTCACGCTCGGCGATGCCGATCTCGTCGCGGCGGAGTGAAGGCGTCAGGATGAGGCTGGCGTTTTCCGGCGCCTGCCGGAACGCCAGCATATTGGTGGTCAGCCGTCGCACGGGATGAATGAAGAGGCGGCTAACCATGAGGTAAAGGGCCACAGCGGTCAGGGCCGCGATCACGAACGAGACCAGCACGATGTCGCTGGAGTAAGCGAGCAGATCCTGGCGCAGGGGCCGCTCGGGCATCAGGATCTCGACCGAGCTTTCATCCACATCCCCCTCGCCCACGATGCGCAGGGTTCTGCCGGGCCCGGCAAACAGGGTGTCGAGCGCCCCCAGGATCAGCGTGGCGGGATTGGTTTCCCGGATATCGGCGGTGACCACCCGATCGGGCATCACCGGCTCGGCCAATTCGATCAACTGGCTTTGACCGTCGCGGCGATACACAATGGCATTGGCCCCGGCCGAAGTCAGCAGGCGATCGGTCAGGCTGCGGGGCAGCGCCGGCACATCGGGCACGGCGTCGAGCACCCGGGCGGCCACCATGCCGACGCGCATGCGATCGGCAAGCCAGCTCGCGCGAAAGCTCGCAACAGATGGCAAGTACACCACCACCTCCACCGCCAGGATCACGGCGATGATGGTGACGATGAGCTTGATGGAAAGGCCGGAAAACCGGCCCGGCATGACGGTGCGCAACGCTGACATCCCCGCAACTATAGGGGATTGCATGGAGTCGGTCAGCCCCCGGTCAGCCGAAGAGGCGCGGCAGCCGGATGCGGCGGCGGGCGGGGGGCACGGCAGACTTGCCAACCTCGAACTGCTCGGCGGCGGCGCGCAGCACTTCGGCAAAGCTGGGATGAGGCAGCACCAGCTCAGCCAGGACCGTAACCGGCAGGCGCCGCTCCATGGCCAAGGCCAGGATCGCCATCATTTCGGCGGCGCCCGTGCCGACCAGCGCCGCTCCTGCCAAAGTGCCATCAGCCGCATTGACCACCAGCTTGGCCGCCCCGTGCGCGGCGCCCACCGCACGAGCGCGCGGATTTTCGCTCCAATTGGCCCGCAAGATCTGCTGGTTCGCCCTGGTCCGGCCTGGCAGCGGATCGAGATCGCCGATCTGGGCCAGTTCGGGCTCGGTCATCACCAGCCAGGGCGTCACGCTCGAGCTTCGCCCGGCCCGGCGCCCCAGCAAGCGATCCAGCAGAACCTGCCCTTGGCGCCGCGCCGCATGCGGATGAAACTGGCCGGACGCCGCGCCCACGGCGAAAACGCGGCGATTGGTGGTGCGCCCAACCGCATTCAGCTGCAGCCGGTCAGGTGCGGCCGGCTGAACCGCGACGCCGGCCTTGTCCAGTTCCAGCCTTGCCAGATCGGGGTTTCGGCCAACCGAAACCAGCAGATGGGACGCATCCAGTGGTGAAATCTCGCCCCCGCCGTGCCGCAGCTGCACGCCAATGCCCTGGCTGCGCGGCAAGATGGCAATTTCTACGTTTTCGTGGATCGAAGCGCCTTCTTCGCGCAGCGCGCGCAGCAGAATGGCGCGGGTTTCGCTGTCGGCTTCCGGCAGGATCGGGGTCGGAGAAGCTATCGTCACCTGCGAGCCAAGGCGCAGATAGATCTGCGCTAGTTCCAGCGCGGGCGCGTTGCCGCCGATCACCACCAGGTGGGTGAGCTTGCGCGTATTGAGGAGAATGGTGTCGAGGGTAAAGAAGGGCACGGCGGCAAGGCCGGGAACAGGAGGTATCGTGGCCGGCGCGCCGGTCGCGAGCACGAAGTTGCCGGCCCGCACAACGGCGGTTCCGACCGTGAGAGTTTGCTTGTCGGCAAAGGCGGGCGCACCGAGGAGGCGGGTGATGCCCAAGGCCTCCAGACGCTCGGGCGATCGTTCGGGCGCCAGCGCCGCCGCCACCCGGGCCACCTGCTCGCTGACGGCGCGATGATTGATCTTGGGAGCGTCCCCGCTCAGCCCAACGGCCCCGCCGGTGCGCCAATCACGGGCGCGCCGGGCAATGTCCGACAAAGCCGCCAGTGCAACGGTGTCGGCGGCGCCATCACCCGCTTCGGGTCGACCTCGATCCACCAACACCACGCTGGCGCCCTGCCGGCGGGCCCGGCGCGCCAGTTCCACCCCGAGCGCGCCGGCACCGATAATGCAGAGATCAGGTTTGATTGGGTCTGCCATAGCCGCCGGCCAGATAAAAGCTGCCGCGTTATGGGGTGATCCGGTGCCGAAAACAACTGCGCTGCGTCTCTTAGCAACGATGTTTGGCGCCCCGACGGTGGCGCGTTGACTTGGACGCGGGTTTTGCCTATAGACGCCACCAACCGGCACCGTACGAGCCTAGCGCTTGACCTGTGCCCCCATTTCTTGCGCAAGCAGAGCCAAAAAGAGGAACCGGGCGCAGGCGCGGTTTGATGTTATGAAGCGTACATATCAGCCCAGCCAGCTCGTGCGTGCCCGCCGCCACGGTTTCCGCGCCCGCATGGCGACCAAGGATGGCCGCGCCATCATCAACAAGCGCCGCCGCGACGGCCGCAAGAAGCTCACGGCCTGAGTGCCACTGGCCGGATGACGGCCATGGATGAAGCCCGAAGCGCGTTGCGCCGGCTGCGCAAGCGGTCTCAGTTCCTGCGGGCGGCCCGGGGCAATCGCGCCGGGCGTTCTGCCTTTTCACTGCAGGCGATCGCCGCGGCGGATGCGGGTGCAGGCATCGGCTTCACCGTTACCAAGAAAACGGGCAATTCTCCCCAACGCAACCGCATCAAGCGTAGGCTTCGTGCGGCTGCGACAGAGTGCGCGGCTGTTTTCCGGCCCGGCCATGATTATGTGCTGGTTGGCCGTCCCGAAGCGCTCGCCGAGCCGTTCAGCAAGCTGGTCAAGGATCTTGGCATCGCCATCGGGCGGGTGCATCAGGAACGCTCCGCCGACCAGCGCAACTCTTCGGGCCGCAGCGGCCCCCGGAATCCCCGACCATGACCGACAACCGCAATGTGATCATCGCCATCATCCTGAGCATGGTGGTGCTGTTCGGATGGCAGTTCCTTGTGGCCGGGCCACAGATGGAGCGGGCCCAGCAGCAAGCGCAGATCGCGGCGGAACAGGCGCAGGCCCAAGCCACCATGGCGCCTCCTGCAACCACGGGCGAAGCCGCGGCACCGGGCGGGCTCGGCCCTGACGGAAACCCCACCTATCCCGACCGCGCCTCGGCCATTGCCGCAACACAGCGCATCACGATCGACACCACCGACCTGCATGGCACCATTAATCTCACCGGCGCTCGCATCGATGATCTGGAGCTCAAGCAGTACCGCGAAACGGTGGAGCCTGATTCTCCCGTCATCACCCTGCTGAGCCCGGCAGGTGCGCCAAACGCCTATTTTGCCGAGCAGGGCTGGGTCGCCGCGAGCGGCACCACTGTGGCGCTGCCGACCGCCCAAAGCGTCTGGGCGATCGAGGGCGCGAATACGGTCCTGACAGCCGCGACCCCCGTCACCCTGCGGTTCGACAACGGCGCGGGGCTGATTTTCCGCCGCAGCTTTGCAGTGGATGAGCATTATCTGTTTACCGTCACCCAGAGCGTGGAAAATCTGGGCACGGGCGACGTGGCACTGTTCCCCTATGCGCGCGTGACCCGCCACGGCACCCCCAAGGTGCAGAACTTCTTTATCCAGCACGAAGGGCCGCACGGCGTGCTGGGCTCCAATAATCTGATTTCGCGCAAATACAGCGATCTGCAGAAGGAGCAGCGGTTGCAGCTCGACAACACCAATGGGTGGCTGGGCTTTTCCGACAAGTATTGGGCGACCGCCGTGTTGGCCAAGCCGCAGGCGAGCCTCAACGCGCTGTTTGCCTGGAAGAACACGGCGGGTTACGACGACTACCAGACCAGTTTCGTGGAAACGGCCGCCGTGGTGGTTCCCGCGGGCGGCACCGCGAGCCATGAAAGCTATGTGTTCGCCGGCGCCAAGGAAGAAGCGGTTATCGCGTCCTATGAGCAGCAATATGGCTTTGACCGGCTCGAGCTGCTGATCGACTGGGGCTGGTTGCACTTCCTGACCAAGCCCATGTTCCACCTGCTGACCTTCCTGCATGGCTTGCTGGGCAATTTCGGCCTCGCCGTCCTGGCGGTGACCGTGATCGTCAAGGCGCTGTTCTTCCCGCTTGCCAGCCGCTCCTATGCATCGATGGCCGCCATGCGGCGCGTGCAGCCCGAGATGAAGGCGATCCAGGAGCGCCTCAAGGACGACCGTCCGGCCCAGCAACAGGCCATGATGGAGCTCTACAAGAAGGAAAAGATCAATCCGCTGTCGGGCTGCTGGCCGATCCTGATCCAGATCCCGGTATTCTTCTCGCTCTACACCGTGATCTTCATCAGCCTCGAAATGCGCCATGCGCCGTTCTTTGGCTGGATCCGCGACCTGGCGGCACCCGATCCGACCAATATCTTCACGCTGTTCGGCCTGATTCCCTGGGATCCGACCGTACTGCCGCTGATCGGTGGTTTCCTGCATCTGGGCATCTGGCCGGTGATCATGGGCTTCACCATGTGGGTGCAGATGAAGCTCAACCCGCCGCCACCCGATCCGACCCAGGCGATGATCTTCAACTGGATGCCGGTGATCTTCACCTTCATGCTGGGCACTTTCCCGGCGGGTCTGGTGATCTACTGGGCCTGGAACAATACCCTGTCGGTGACCCAGCAGTGGTTCATCATGAAGCGGCACGGCGCCGAGGTGAACCTGTTCGGCAACATCATCGATAGTTTCCGGCGCAAGCCCAAGGCAGCAGAACCGCCCAAGGCGTGAGACGGGCCGGTTATTTAACGTTCAGCTTTGTGGCACCCGCGCCACAAAGGCGGCCATGACGTGGCACTCGCATGGTCGTGATTAGGCGGGGTGGTGATTTATCGTAGGTTAAAAGTGGTCGCTTTCGACCATTGGAGACCTCCTCATGAGCCGCCTTCGCGTAGTGCTTCTTGCCACTGCAGCCCTGACGACCCCGA
>JAQGKH010000352.1 GCA_028290225.1 Devosia sp.
GATGAGGTTATCACTGGATTCGGCCGCCTCGGCACGCCCTTTGGTGCCGATTATTTCGGCGTCACGCCCGACATCATGATCACCGCCAAGGGCCTCACCAACGGCGTGATCCCCATGGGGGCGGTGCTGGTTTCCGCCGAAATCCACGACGCCTTCATGGGCGGGCCCGAACACGTCATCGAATTCTTCCACGGCTACACTTACTCAGGAAATCCAATAGCTAGCGCTGCAGCGCTGGCAACTCTGGAAACCTACCAGGAAGAAGAACTGCTGACCCGTGGCGCCGAACTGGGCCCTTATTTCGCCGACGCCCTGCACTCCCTTCGCGGCGAGCCGCACGTGATCGACATTCGCAATATCGGCCTTGTCGGCGCCGTGGAACTTGAGCCGATCCCCGGCAGCCCCACCAAGCGGGCCTTCTCGGCCTTTGTGAAGGCGTTCGAAAGCGGCTTCCTCGTGCGCACCACCGGCGACATCATTGCCCTCAGCCCGCCCCTGATCGTTTCGAGGGATCAGATCGACGAACTGGTGGATGGCCTGCGCACCGTGCTGAGGAGTGTCGAATAATGCGCATCATCGAGAACGCTGTAGCTGGCAGGCGCTACACCTCGGCTGGCCGGCGCGTGCCCGTGTTCAACCCGGCCACGGGCGAACAATCGGCCGAATTGCCGCTTTCCACGCCCGCTGAACTCGATGCCGCAGTCCAGGCAGCCAAGGCGGCACAGCCAGCCTGGGGCAACACCCCGCCGCTCAAGCGCGCCCGCATCATGTTCCGCTTCAAGGCGCTGCTGGACCAGCATGCCGATGAACTCGCCCGCGAGATCTCGCGCGAACACGGCAAGGTGCATGACGACGCCTTGGGGGAAGTGGCCCGCGGCATTGATTGCGTCGAGTTCGCCTGTGGCATTCCCCACCTGCTCAAGGGCGATTTCTCCCGCAATGTCGGGCCCTCGATCGACTCCTATTCCGAACGGCAACCCCTGGGCGTGGTGGCCGGGATCACCCCGTTCAACTTCCCCGCCATGGTCCCGAGGTGGATGTACCCGGCGGCGATCGCCTGCGGCAACACCTTCATCCTCAAGCCCTCCGAACGCGATCCCTCAGCCTCCATGCTGGCCTGGAACCTGTTCATGGAAGCCGGATTGCCCGAAGGCGTGCTCAACATCGTGCATGGCGACAAGGAGATCGTCGACGCCATTCTCGATCACCCCGACATCAAGGCGGTGAGCTTTGTCGGCTCCACGCCCATTGCCGAATATGTGTACCGGCGTGGCACCAGCGCCGGCAAGCGCGTGCAGGCATTGGGCGGGGCCAAGAACCACATGGTGGTGATGCCCGATGCCGATCTCGATCAGGCGGCCGATGCCTTGATGGGCGCCGGCTATGGCTCGGCCGGCGAGCGCTGCATGGCGATTTCCGTGGCGGTACCGGTCGGCCGGGAAACCGGCGACGCGCTGATTGCCAAACTCAAGCCCCGGGTGGAAGCCCTCAAGATCGGTCCGGCGACCGATCCCGATGCACAGATGGGCCCCGTGGTGACCAAGGCGCACCGCGACAAGATCATGGGCTATATCGACTCCGGCGTTGATGAAGGCGCCGACCTGATCGTGGACGGCCGCGGCTTTTCGCTCCAGGGCTATGAAGGCGGTTATTATGTGGGCGGGACCCTGTTCGACAATGTCACTCCCGACATGAAGATCTACCGCGAAGAAATCTTCGGGCCGGTGCTTTCGGTGGTGCGCGCCGCCGATTATGCCGAGGCCGTCGAACTGATCAACACGCACGAATATGGCAACGGCACCGCCATCTTCACCCGCGATGGCGATGCTGCGCGCGAGTTCGCCGACAAGATCCAGGTGGGCATGGTGGGTATCAACGTGCCCATTCCCGTGCCCGTGGCTTACCATTCGTTCGGCGGCTGGAAGCGTTCGCTGTTTGGCGACCACGCCATCTATGGCCCCGAAGGGGTCAACTTCTATACCCGCCTCAAGACCGTCACCACCCGCTGGCCTGCCGGCATCAAGGGTGGCGCGGAGTTCTCGTTCCCCAGCGTCAAATAGGAAACCCGTCCATATGCCCTCTCCCGGAGAAAACCTGCGCATCAATGGTGACCGGCTCTGGGACAGCCTAATGGACATGGCCAGGATCGGCCCCGGCATAGCAGGCGGTAATAACCGGCAAACACTGACCGACGCTGACAGTGAAGGACGGCACCTGTTTGCGCGCTGGTGCGAGGCTGCAGGCCTGACGGTCGGCGTGGATCAGATGGGCACCATGTTCGCGAGCCGTCCCGGCAGTGATCCTGAAGCGCTGCCGGTTTATATCGGCTCCCATCTCGATACCCAGCCGACCGGCGGCAAATATGACGGCGTGCTCGGCGTCCTGGCCGGGCTCGAAGTGGTGCGTTCGCTCAACGATCTCAACATCACGACGCGCCACCCTATCGTGGTGACCAACTGGGCCAACGAAGAGGGGGCTCGTTTTGCGCCTGCCATGCTCGCCTCCGGCGTGTTCGCGGGCGTGCATACCCTCGACTACGCCTATGCGCGCCAGGACAGTGACGGCAAGACCTATGGCCAAGAACTGAAGCGCATCGGCTGGCAGGGCGACGAGCCCGTGGGGGCCCGAGCCATGCACGCCTATTTCGAATACCATATCGAGCAAGGCCCGATCCTCGAAGCCCAGAACAAGCAGATCGGCGTGGTGACGCACTGCCAGGGGCTGTGGTGGCTGGAATTCACGCTGACTGGCCGCGAGGCCCATACGGGTTCAACCCCCATGAATATGCGCGTCAATGCCGGGCTGGCGATGGCGCGGATTCTGGAGATGGTTCAAACCGTAGCCATGGACAACCAGCCCCGTGCCGTGGCCGGGGTTGGACAGGCCCGCTTCTCACCCAATTCGCGCAATGTCCTGCCCGGAACCGTGGTGTTTACCGTCGATCTGCGCTCGCCCGATCAAGCCACACTGGATGGCATGCGCACCCGCATCGAAGCGGAGGCGGCGCAGATCGCGGCAGCCCTCGGCGTGGGTTGCACCGTCGAAGCCGTCGGCCACTTCGATCCGGTGACCTTTGCCCCCGAACTGGTCGCCCGCGTGCGCAGTGCTGCTGAAAAATTGGGCTATTCACACATGCCCATCATCTCCGGCGCCGGTCACGATGCCTGCTGGGCGGCCAAGCTGGTGCCAACCACCATGATCATGTGCCCTTGCGTGGGTGGCGTAAGCCACAACGAGGCCGAGGAAATCACCAGGGAATGGGCCGCAGCAGGCGCCGACGTGCTGTTCCACGCGGTGCTGGAAACGGCGGAGATTGCCGGCTGAGCCCATGGCATGCCGATTGCATAGTGTCACTCATGGAGGGAACGATGAGCACAGTCATCAAGAACGGGACGGTCGTGACCGCCGATTTGACCTTCAAGGCCGATGTGCGGATCGAAGGCGAGCATATCGTCGATATCGGTCCGGACCTGACTGCAGACGAAGTGCTTGACGCCACCGGCTGCTTCGTGATGCCGGGGGGCATTGATCCGCATACGCATCTGGAAATGCCCTTCATGGGCACCTATTCCGCCGACGATTTCGAAAGCGGCACGAGGGCAGCGCTGGCGGGGGGCACCACCATGGTGGTTGACTTCTGCTTGCCCAACCCAGGCCAGTCCCTGCTGGAAGCACTCCAGATGTGGGACAACAAGACCGGCAAGGCCTCGGCCGATTACGCTTTCCATATGGCGATCACCTGGTGGGACGAACAGGTCTGGCGCGAAATGGCCGATGTGGTCGATCGCGGCATCACTTCGTTCAAGCACTTCATGGCCTATAAGGGCTCGCTAATGGTCAATGATGACGAGATGTTCTCGTCCTTCAGCCGTTGCGCGGAGCTGGGTGCCTTGCCGCTGGTGCATGCCGAGAACGGCGACGTCGTCGCTGCGATGACCCAGAAGTTGCTGGACGCCGGCAATAACGGCCCCGAAGCGCATGCCTATTCCCGGCCTCCCGAAGTGGAAGGCGAGGCGACCAATCGGGCCATCATGCTGGCCGATATGGCCGGGGTGCCACTTTATGTGGTCCATGTCTCGTGCGAACAGGCCCATGAAGCCATCCGCCGCGCCCGCCAGCAGGGAATGCGGGTTTATGGCGAGCCCCTGGTCCAGCACCTTACCCTGGACGAGAGCGAATACGCT
>JAQGKH010000014.1 GCA_028290225.1 Devosia sp.
ATCCTGGTTGTAGATGTGCTCGGTAATTTCCAGCTGCGACACCACGCGGCCCCGTTGATGCACCAGATAGGCGATCAGCTTGAACTCCTGGGGCGTCAGATCAACCGGCACCCCATTGTTGCTGACCTGCATGGTGCGCATGTCCAACAGATAGGGCCCGAACGGAACTCGGGAGGACGCCAGCCCGGCCGACCGCCGGACGAGCGAGCGAATGCGAGCGATGATTTCCATCATGTGGAAGGGCTTGACCACGTAATCGTCGGCACCCGCCTCGATGCCATCGACCCGCTCTTCCCATTGCCCGCGCGCTGTCAGGATCAGCACCGGCGTCAACCGTCCGGCATTGCGCCAACGTTTCAGGACGGTCAGCCCATCCATTTGCGGCAGCCCGAGGTCGAGAATAATGGCGTCGAAGGCTTCGGTGTCCCCGCGAAACCAGGCGGCTTCGCCGTCGCTTTCGCGCTCCACCGCAAAGCCCGCCCGGCTCAGGGCGGTCACGAGGCTTTCGGCGATCCGGTCATCATCCTCGGCAATGAGTACGCGCATCAGCGAACCACCACAGGCCGGCCCGAATTGGCATAGTAATATTGCACGCTGACGCGCCCCCCCGGCGTAAGCACCTTGATGGCGTAGAGCAAAAAGCCGTTGACCGTCACCAGTTCGGCATCGATCACCTCACCCCCGGTAGTGGCGCGCACCTCAGGCAGCAAGGTTTCGAGGGGAACCGCTCGGCCGGACTGGACGGCTTCGAGCGCCGAACGCTCCGGACTGCTGGTTGCTGGATCGGGCGCCGCATCTGCTGCGCCTGAGGCCTCGGCAGCCCCACCGGCATTGCCGTTGCTTGAGCCGCTGTTTCCCTTGCCGTTGCCGGAATTGCCATTGCCGGAATTGCCGTTGTTGCCGCTGCCGCTATTGCCGTTCCCGTTCCCGTTTCCGCTGTTGCCATCAGCCGCTTGATCGCTGCCGTCCTCTTCGTCGTCGTCGTCGTCGTCGTCGTCGTCTTCTTCTTCGTCGTCGTCTTCGTCGCCGGAGTTGCCAGTGTCCTCGCTTTCACTCTCGGTATTGCCGTTGCCGTTGCCGTTGCCATTGCCCTGCGCCCAGCTTGGCTGGGCCAGCAGGGTAAGCAGAACAAGCAAAATCAACGGCGCGCGGATCGGCATGGGGCAACTGTATCCCGCAATGACTGACAAACAGCTGACAAAGCCGCTCACGGCCAGGTCACGGGTAGTCAGCTAAGGTGAGATCGTTGAGTTCCAGGATCCCATGCCTTTGCGGATCGCCCGTTCTTGGAGCGTCAGCTAGCAAACGGCGCCAGAAGTACACCCCCCGCGCTTCTGGTGCCGTTTTTCTTTTCCAGGTTCTTGCGCCACCATTCGTCCCGAACCGCGGGGGATCGAACTTGGCGGCGCTCAGTTCTTGCGCGGCAGCGGAAACTCGGCGCTGCGATATAGCCGCGTCAACTCCTGTTCGCGATAGGCACGCGAGCCGACCCGCAGCAACGCCCCGTGCAGGCTCACCGGTGCGGCTTCTTCAACGGCAAAGCGAATGGCCTGGGCGGCGGTGCGGAACCGGCGCGCTCCTTGGGCGTAGGCGGTTTGCGGATCACGGCCGAGATACAGCTCGGCTGGGGCAGAATAGTCAGTGTAAGTCATAAAATCTCGTTGGGAGCCCCACTAAAGCGGGGGCTATGCTCACTTGCCGGCGCTTCGGGGCAAGTGGCTGCTCCGGCCAGCATGGCGGGTCGCGGGCAGCGTGGATGAACTGGCAAGAGGCAGGCAGCAACCGTTATGGTGCTTGAACGAAGCTCACGCGAGCTCCGTCCGCTGACCTGCCGACCTTGCCAAGGTAGGGTGAACACGCGCGTTGCAGTTTTCGGCTGCTGTCGAACCCAGATGCACCGCATCGGGCAACAACAATGCCTCTCCGGGCTTCACCAAGCAAGCAGCGCCACCGGACAGAAGCCAGCAACACTATACCTGCGCGGGAAAACGGAGGATGCCGCGCCGAAAATCAGCAGCCTATTTGGCTCAGGAACGCGCAAGCACAACATAGGTGCGCTAGCGTCAAATGTAAACCCCAGGTTGGGAGAGGGCCGTCGGGCCTGAATTCAAACGCTGCCTAGGCCAGTTCGCCCCAGTCCTTGCGCCACAATCTCTCGTCTTCCACCATCACCACGATCCGGTTGAGGCCCGATCTTTGCCGCAACTCTTCGGCCGCCGCCAGCGCTGCCGGCACCGGCAGGGGAAAGTTGGCGATCACATCGACCGCAGCAACATCGGCAACGGTGCGCCCCAGGGACTCGCGCACGGTGACCACCACTGCGTCCCACGGCACTCGCGTTTTCGGCAATAGTCGCTCAAGCTTGATCAACACCCGATCCCCGCTGGTTTCAGTACAGTAAATAACTCGCTAACCTAATCGGTTGCATCACAAATGCAGTGCCCCAAACGCCTGCGCTGCTTGAATAAACCCGTTTCGCCATTCCGTCTGCCGGCGGGGCTCATCGTGGGTGTTTAACAATCCTGGAATGTCATTCCCTCCAGCACCTGACCTAAGCCGCACATCAGCGTCCAGGCATGCATTGGACGGCCCCTCGGTGCACGGCCCTCGCTGGGAGCGTGCTGATCTGTGAGCCCCGGCCGGAACTGCCGGGATGCGGCTACGTTGGTTTTGGGCAATGGCAAGGAGAACCATCATGGCCAATCCATCCACCAATGTCGGCAATCGCAGCGGCGGCCAGGCCGCCGGTGTTGATCCCGACGCGGAGCCCAGCGGCGGCAATCTTGATGAATTCGACATCGCTTCCGACCTGCAGGGCCGCAACCAGCTGCAGGGCGACAACCAGGCCGACCGCATCAACCAGCGCCAAGCCCAGGCCGAGGCCAAGGGCGACACCGACGGGCTGATTGAAAGCTTCGAGAAGATGGACAAGGATGTCCGCGCTGAACGCGACCTGGGCAAGGGCAATCGCAGCGGCGCCGGCCAGTAGCAAAATTGACCTGATCGGGATCGCAGGGCAGTCTTGTGCCCGGGCCTTGCCTGCCCGTCATGCCGAACGCATGGCGGCAGTCCGCCGGATTTGCACAGGCTTGTGCGGCCCCACCGGCGAAACTCCAGTGCAAAGCGGTTAAACCGGGTTCAGCACAATGGTCTGAACACAGGAGCGGCAGTCATGCCCATCAAGCGCTATGGCACGGAAAAAAGCGGGGCAGGCGGGCAGAACCTGCCATTCGCCCGGGCGGTGGAAGCCGGCGGGTTTTTGTATGTCTCGGGCCAGGTGGCCATGAAGGACGGCGAGATCATGGGCGTGGGCATTGTGGAGCAAACCCATATGGCCATCCGGAACCTGATCGCGATCCTCGAGGAAGCCGGTTATGGGCTCGAACATGTGGTGCGCTGCGGCGTATGGCTCGATGATCCCCGCGATTTCTGGAGCTTCAATGCCGTTTACAAGAGCTATTTCGGTGAACATCCCCCGGCGCGCTCGGCGGTGCAGTCGCATATGATGGTGGACTGCAAGGTCGAGATCGACTGCGTCGCCTTCAAGGATCCGTAAGGGGTGCCTGGGCCGCTATCCCGCGCCTTCTTTGATCGCCCGGTGGCCATCGTCGCCCCCGAGCTGATCGGCGCTACCCTGCTGGTCGGCGGCGTCGGCGGGCGGCTGGTGGAGGTCGAGGCCTATGACGAGGCCGATCCCGCTTCCCATAGCTTTCGCGGGCCCACGCCGCGCAACCGGGCGATGTTCGGCCCGCCCGGCCAAACCTATGTTTACAAGATCTACGGCATTCACTGGTGCCTCAATTTCGTGTGCCAGCCCGGCAGCGCCGTGCTGATCCGCGCGCTTGAGCCCACCACCGGGCTCAATCGCATGCGCGCCCTCCGGGGCGCACTTGCCGACCGGCAGCTGTGTTCAGGCCCGGGCAAGCTGTGCCGGGCCCTCGGCATCGATGGCAGCCATAACGGCCTGCCCCTCGACGAGCCCCCCTTTGCCGTGCTGGAAGCCAGCGCCGGCGCCAAGGTCGCGGCCGGCCCCCGGATCGGCATCACCAAGGGCGCCGACACCCCTTGGCGCTTCGCCGAGCCAGGCTCGCCCTTTCTCAGCCGCCCCTTGCCCAAAGCGCGCTAATCTTGGTGCGGGCCGGGGAACGATCGGCCGATCCCCGCCTTTCTTTCCCATCAACGGGCACGAGCTTGACGCCGGGTTTCGGGGCAGGGCCCCGCGCCTCCCGCCTGACCTTGCCCGTCGCGCCATAAGGGAGACTCCCATGCCTCAGGGTGACAAATCCGCTTACACCGACAAGCAGAAGCGCAAGGCCGAGCATATTGAGGAAGGCTACGAAAAACGTGGCGTTCCTGAGGATGAAGCCGAGCGCCGCGCCTGGGCCACCGTCAACAAGCAGGATGGCGGCGGCAAGCAATCGGGCTCCGGCCGCAAGCACTGATTTCCAACCAATCGAGCAAAATCCCCATGTCAGACCAGATCAATCCGCCCCAGCATCAGGACCACCAGCCCGGCCGCGAAACCGAAATGACGCCGGCGCCCGATTTTACCCCGAAATTCCCGGGCAATGGGCGCTTGGCCGGCAAGGTTGCGATCATCACCGGTGGCGATAGCGGCATCGGCCGGGCCTGCGCCGTGCTGTTCGCCCGTGAAGGAGCCGAGGTGGCGATTGTTTATCTCGAGGAAACCGAGGACGCCAAGATCACCGCTGATGCCATCAAGGCTGAAGGCAAGAACGCTCTCCTGCTGCGCGGCGATGTGGGCGAAAAGGCGTTCTGCGACAATGTCGTGGGCAAGGTGATCGAGGAATGGGGCAAGATCGACGTCCTGGTCAACAATGCCGCCGAGCAGCACCCGCAGGAGGAGATCACCGACATCTCCGAAGAGCAGCTGGAAAAAACCTTCCGCACCAATATCTTCGGCTACTTCTTCATGACCCAGGCCGCCATGCCGCATCTGCAGTCCGGGGCCTCCATCGTCAACACCACCTCCGTCACCGCTTACCGCGGCTCGCCGACGCTGCTCGATTATTCCTCCACCAAGGGCGCAATCCTGGCATTTACCCGTTCGCTTTCGGGGAGCCTGGCCGAAAAGGGCATCCGCGTGAATGCCGTGGCGCCCGGTCCGATCTGGACCCCTCTGATCCCGGCGACCTTCCCGCCCGAGAAGGTGGCCGAGTTCGGCGCCAGCCAACCCATGAAGCGCCCCGGGCAGCCCAATGAAGTGGCGACCTGCCACCTGTTCCTCGCCTGCGACGAAAGCTCCTACCTTTCGGGCCAGGTGCTCCATCCCAATGGCGGCGAGATCGTCGGCGGCTGATCGGCAATTTGCATCTGCGCACTGCAGTCCTCCGCGCGGGGCTGCAGTGTTGAATCAGCTGTGAGTTGCCCCCTCGGGCAAGCTATGCTCGAAGCACGGTGCGGCGGGATTCGCCGCTTCGGAGCCCTTTCCCCGCATGGCAGCCAGCAGCCAGACCGCAGCGCTTGATCTTCGCCCCGATCCGCTGGCGGTGTTGCGCGATGTGTTTGGCCACAAGAGCTTTCGCGGCCAGCAGGAAGAGGTCGTTCGTCACGTCGCCGATGGCGGCGATGCGGTGGTGCTGTTTCCCACCGGCGCGGGCAAATCGGCCTGCTACCAGATCCCCGCGTTGTGCCGGCATGGCGTGGGCATCGTCGTATCCCCACTGATCGCCCTGATGCGCGACCAGGTGGAAGCGCTGCGACAGGCGGGCGTGGCGGCGGCGGCACTCAATTCTTCCCTGTCGCAAGAAGAAGCGGCTGCTGTGCGCCAGCAGCTGCGCCGGGGCGAGCTCGATCTCCTTTATGTGGCGCCCGAGCGGGTGGCGACCCCCGGCTTTCGCAACATGGTGGAAGGGCTCGATATCGCGCTCTTTGCCATCGACGAGGCCCATTGCGTCAGCCAGTGGGGCCATGATTTCCGCCCCGAATATCGCGAACTCGCCCGGCTGACCGAGCTGTTTCCCGGCGTGCCGCGCATTGCCCTGACCGCGACCGCCGATCCCACGACCCGCGCCGATATCATCGAACGGCTGGGCCTCGGCGGCGCGCGCGTGTTCGAGGCGAGTTTTGATCGCCCTAATATTTCCTATTCCATCATCGAGCGCGACAATGCCCGCGCCCAGCTGCTGCGCTTTCTCGAAGGCCACAAGGGCGAAAGCGGCATCGTATACTGCCTGTCGCGCGCCAAGGTCGAGGACACCGCGCAGTGGCTGGACAGCAAGGGCATAAGGGCCCTGCCCTACCATGCCGGCATGGATGCGAGCATTCGCTCGGCCCACCAGGATATCTTCCTGCGCGAGGAAGATGTGTGCCTCGTGGCAACGGTCGCCTTTGGCATGGGCATCGACAAGCCCGATGTGCGCTATGTCGCCCATCTCGATTTGCCCGCCTCCATTGAAGCCTATTACCAGGAAACCGGGCGCGCCGGGCGCGATGGTCAGCCCGCCGACGCCTGGATGAGCTATGGCATGGCCGATGCCGTGCAGCGCCGGCGCATGATCGACGAGGGCGGCGCGCCTGACGAGATCAAGCGGGTCGAGCACGCCAAGCTCAATGCGCTGCTGGGCGTCTGCGAAACCGCCGAATGCCGACGCCAGGCCATCCTTGCGCATTTCGGCGAGGTTTATGAGGGCCCTTGCGGCAATTGCGACACCTGCCGCTCGCCCGTAGCCAGCTGGGACGGCACGGAAGCCGCCATAAAGGCCATGGCTGCCATCTACCGCACTGGACAGCGTTTTGGCTCTGGCCACATCATCGATGTGCTGCTGGGCAAGCCGACCGAAAAGGTCGAGCGGTTCGGCCACGACAAGCAGGCGGTGTTCGGGCAGGGCAAGGAGCTTGACGCCAGGACCTGGCAATCGGTACTGCGCCAGCTCACCGCCTCTGGTCTCGTGCTGGTCGACCATGCCGCCCATGGCGCCTTGACGCTGGGGGAGGGGGCCCGCGCCGTGTTCCGCAAGGAACGAACGGTCACCTTGCGCCAGGACCGGCCGCGTAAAGCCGCCGAAGTGCGCCGGCAACTGGCCGGAGCGGTGGAGCTGGAAGAGCCGGCCATGTCGCTCTTCAATGCGCTGCGCGCCGAGCGGCTGCGGATCGCCAAGGCCCAGGGCGTGCCGCCTTATGTGGTGTTCGGCGACGCGACCCTGCGGGCCATGGCCCAGACCCGGCCGACGCGCCTCCACGACCTGCTCAACATTCCCGGGGTCGGGCAAGCCAAGCTCGAACGCTATGGCGAGGCGTTCCTTGCCATTCTGGATGGGGCGCGGTGAGCGAACTGACCACCCCGCCAGTGCGCACTAGGTTTCCGGTGATCGACATCACCCGTGGCGTCGCCATCATCGCGATGATCATTTATCACCTGTGCTGGGACCTCGCGTATTTCCGCTTCATCCCCGCGGATGTTGGCTATGATCCGGGCTGGGTGCTCTTTGCCCGCAGCATTCTCTATAGCTTCCTGTTCCTTGTAGGCGTCGGCATGGCGCTGGGCAGCCGGGGGCCGACCGATTGGCGCCGCTTCTGGCGCCGCTGGGCGCTCCTGGCGCTGGGAGCGCTGGCGATCACGGTGGCGACCTGGTTTGCGTTCCCCGAAACCTTCGTGTATTTCGGCGTCCTGCACGCCATCGCGCTCTTTACCCTCTTGGCGCTGCCGCTACGCCGTGCGCCATCCTGGCTGATCGGGCTCATCGCGCTGGTTGTGCTCGCGCTGCCCGCGCTCTTTGCCAACGAATTGTTCAATCTCAAGCACTGGTCCTGGCTGGGCTTCTGGACCGTCGCGCCGCCAACCAATGACCTAGTGCCGGTGTTTCCCTCCTTTGCCGTGGTGCTGCTGGGTTTGCTGGGCGGTCGCGTGTTGCTCACATCGCGCTGGAGCGCCCGCCTTGCGGCCATTGCACCGTCCAATCCGGCGGCGCGCCTGCTGCAGTTCATGGGGCGCTGGAGCCTGCTGATCTACCTGCTGCACCAGCCGCTGCTGCTTGCCGTGCTGTTTCCGCTGGCGGGCTGGCTGCAACCCCAGATAGCCATGCGCGAAACCGACTTTCTCGGCGCCTGCCAGCAGACCTGCGTCGATGGCGGCACCGCGCCGGGCCTGTGCACCACCTATTGCCAGTGCGGGCTGGCGAATGTGGACGCCAATGATCTATGGGGCCCCGTATTTACCGGGGTGATTTCTCCCCAGGAGCAGGCCCTGCTCGATGCCGGCAACCTGCAGTGCTCGGCCCTGATCTATCCCGAGTTGAACCTGCCCGAGTGACGGTTCCATCACAAGGAAGGCTCTGAGGCGCTTTTATCAGCAGATTGCATCTTGAATGGTACCGAGGATGGGCGTTGAATAATCCAACGAGTTGATTTGTCGCACCCGGTAGCTGCCCCTGGCCCTGCCGGAGCACCCTATTGCTAAGTCTGGATCTGCCTGTGACCTCCCCCTCGGCTGGCCGCGTCCGCGGGCGCGGTGATGCCCGTGCCCACCTAGCTTCTGTGCATGCCGGCAAAGGCACCGGCGTTTTGTGGCGCATCACCCGGCTGACGCTGCACCACCCCTGGCAGGTCGCTATTGCCATCGGATCGACGGTGATGGCCGCTGCCTTGCAGCTGACCATTCCGCGCCTGCTGGGCCGCGCCGTCGATGAAGCCCAAGGCATGCTGGTGGCCGGCCATGCGGGGGAGGCAGCGCTCTGGACCACGGCGCTCCTGCTGCTCGCGGTGTCGGTGGCGCGCGGCATCTTTACGCTGTCGCAGAACTATTTCAGTGAATCGGTCGGCCACACCATCGGCTACGAACTGCGCTTGGCGTTCTACGAAAAAGTGCAGCGCCTCAGCTTTTCCTTTCACGACCGCGTCCATACCGGGGACCTGATCACGGTCGGGCTGCTGGACCTCGATGGCGTGCGCATGTTCTTTTCCACCGGCCTTGTGCGCATGGTGCTCCTGTCCGTGCTGATCGGGTTGGGCGCTTACCTCCTGATCTCCACCGATCCGCTGCTGGGCATCTTGAGCCTGAGCTTTGTGCCCTTTGTCGCCTGGCGCTCCTCGGTGGCCCAGCTCACGCTGCGCGCTACCTGGCTGCTGCTGCAGGATAAGCTTTCCGCCGTGACCCGGGTGATGGAGGAAAATCTGGGCGGTATCCGCGTCGTGCGCGCCTTTTCCGGCCAGGAATTTGAGCTGGCCAAGTTCGACCGTGCGTCCGCCGAGGCACTGGAGCTGGCCCATAAGCGCGTCGGCATTCGCGTGCGCAACACCAGCGCCATGACCTTTTCGTTTTTCGCCGCCATGGGGCTGGTGCTCTGGTTCGGGGGCAACAAGGTGATCGCCGGGACCATGAGCGTGGGCACGCTCGCCTCGTTCCTGACCTTCATGACCATCCTGCAGATGCCGGTGCGCCAGCTCGGCCTCATGGTCAACTCCTTTGCCCGCGCCGCGACCTGCGGCGACCGCCTGTTCGATTTTCTCGACCAGCCCCTCGAGATTGACGACAAGCCCGGCGCCCAGCCACTGGTGATCACCGAGGGGGTGCTGCGCTTCGAGGATGTCCATTTCACCTACCCCGGCGCCCTTTATCCAACGCTTGATGGCGTGAGTTTCGAGGTCCGACCCGGCCAAACAATCGGCATTGTCGGCGCCCCGGGCAGCGGCAAGTCCACGCTTGCCCATCTGATCTCACGCTTTTACGAAGTGACGGGCGGCGCCGTGACCATCGATGGGCAAAACGTCAATGACGTGACCCTCGCCTCCCTCCGGCGCGCCGTGGCCGTGGTGCAGCAGGATTCGTTCCTGTTCACCACCACCATTGAAAACAACATCGCCTATGGCGATCCTTGGGCCAAGGAACGGCGCATCGAGGGTGCCGCCGAAAGTGCGCAGCTGCACAACTATATCATGGGCCTGCCGGCCCAATATGACACGGTGGTGGGCGAGCGCGGCGTCTCCCTGTCCGGCGGCCAGCGTCAGCGCCTGTCCATTGCGCGCAGCCTCGTGCTCAAGCCGGCGGTGATGGTGTTCGACGACTCCACCGCCGCCATCGATGCCGGCACCGAGCACCGCATCCGCAGCGCCATCAAGGGCTACAGCCAGGACCGGGTCACGCTCATCATCTCCCACCGCCTGTCATCCCTGATGCATGCCGACCAGATCCTGTTTCTGGATGGCGGCAAGATCGTGGAGCGCGGCAGCCACGAACAATTGCTCAAGCAAAACGGCCGCTATCGGGCGCTTTATGACCTGCAGCTCAGGCCGGTAACCGACGACGACGACCTGGTGGTGGGGAGTGCCGCCCAATGAGCGCGGTGGAGATCGACGACGATAATGTGCCGGGCCAGCGTCCGCCGCGCGCCACCGTGGGTTCGCACCGGATAGAAGAGGAAATCTTCGGCAAGGCCTATGATCCCCAGACCATTCGGCGCATCTGGGCTTTTGTGCATCCCTACCGCCGGCGCATGCTGCTGGCCGTCGCCGCCGTGGTCGTTTTTACGCTGACGCAATTGGCCATCCCGCTGATCATCGGCTTTGCCATCGACCGCGGCATGACGGCGGGCGGCAATCACACCAATTTGCTCTGGGCGGTCGGGGCCTTCGCCGTGGTGGTGCTGCTCAATTTCGGCGCCAGCTTCGTGCAGGAAACCGTGGTCGGGCAAGTCGCCGAGAACGTGCTGTTCGACATGCGGCGCGCCATGTTCAGCCAGCTGCAACGCGTGTCGCTCTCCTTCATGGACAAGACCGAAGTGGGCCGGCTGATGAGCCGGCTGCAGGGGGACGTCAATTCCATGCAGGAGTTCCTCGAAACCTCGGTGATCTCGGTGGGCGATATCGTTCTGCTGGTCGGCATCGTGGTGGTGCTGCTGACCCTCGATTTACGCCTCGGGCTCCTGACCCTGTCCACCATGCCGGTGCTGTTCGTGGTGCGCATTTTCTGGTTGCCCCCCGCCCGCGCCGCCTTCATGGCCGCGCACGAAACCAATTCCTCCACTGCCGGTGCCCTGGCCGAAGGCATTCACGGCGTGCGCACCGTCCAGAACCTCGACCGGCAGCGCGTCAATTTCGACCTTTACG
>JAQGKH010000025.1 GCA_028290225.1 Devosia sp.
ATCGACTTCGTCTGCCTCGGCATTGGCATGAATGGCCATATCGCCTTCAATGACCCGCCGGTGGCCGATTTCGCCGATCCGCTCGACGTTAAGGTCGTCACGCTCGACGAGCAATGCCGACAGCAACAGGTCGATGATGAGTGCTTCCCCAGCTTTGCTGATGTCCCCGAGCAGGCCATTACGCTGACGGTGCCGCGCCTGCTGCGCGCCCGCCGGCTGTTCTGCGTGGTGCCGGGCCAGTTGAAGCGCGCAGCAGTGGAGGCCACGCTGTACGGCCCGATCAGCGCGACCTGCCCGGCCAGCATCTTGCGCCAACACCCCAATTGCACCCTTTATCTTGATGCGGAGTCCGACCCTGGTGTCCAATGATCTCACCATCGATGCTGATGCCCTTTGCGCGGGGTATTTTTCGGATGTGACCGCCCTGATGCAGGCGATCCTTGTGGAAGAGCGCGATGCGCTGGACCGCGCCGCCACGCGCGTAGCTGACCAGGTCGCCGCCGATCGGCTGGTTTATGTGTATGGCCCCGGCGGTCACTCCAACCTTGCCGCGCAGGAAATCTTCTTTCGCGCCGGCGGGCTGATGCATGTCAGCGCCATCCTCGATGAAGGCACGCTTTTGTCCAACGGGGCGCTGCGCTCCATGGCCATCGAGCGCACGCCCGGCTATGGCAAGGTCGTCATTGATGACCAGCGGCTGGGCGAAGGCGATCTGCTGCTGCTTACCAATGCCTATGGCATCAATTCGGCGCTGATCGATGCGGCCATCACGGCGCGTCAGCGCGGGGCTTTCCTGATCGGCTTCAACTCGCAAGCCCATGCCAATGGCAGCGCGCCGACCCATCCGGCCCGCCACCCCACCCGGCAGAACCTGCACGACATCGTCGATATCGCCATCGACACCAAGGTGCCGATCGGCGACGCGCTGGTGAGCGTGGATGGCGTCAGCGAAAACATCGCGGCGGTTTCCACCTTTGCCAATGCCTTTGCGCTCAATTGCCTTGTGATCCGCACCGTCGCCAAGCTGGCCGAGCGCGGCGTCGAGCCGCCGATCTGGCGCAGCGGCAATGCGCCGGGCGGCGATGAAGCCAATGGGCGGTTCCTCGCGCGCTTCCGGGATCGAGTGCGCTGGTTGTGAGCGAAACTGCCCGCATTGTTGGACGCGATCCGGCAACCGGGCAAGGCATTGCCCTCCTTTGCCGGGCAGGCGTGATCGTCGCCATCGAACCGGTTGAGGTGCGCGAAACAGCCCCCTTCATCTCCGCCGGCTTGGTGGATCTGCAGGTCAACGGCTATGGGGGACATGACCTCAATTCCGGCCCGCCGAGCCGCAACACGCTCGAACACCTGGCCCGCCATCTGCTGGCTGCCGGAGTCACCGGTTTTGCGCCAACGCTCATCACTGCCAGCGAGCCCGCCTTGTGTGCGGCGCTCAGCAGCATCGCGGCGGCCCGGCGCGCGAGCCCGCTCCTGGCGCAGATGATCGGCTTTGTGCATGTCGAGGGCCCGTCGATCGATCCGGCCGATGGCCCGCGCGGTGCCCATCCGCTTGAACATGTGCGCCCACCCAGCCTGGCGGAATTTGCCCGCTGGCAAAGCGCAGCCGAAGGCCTGATCGGTCTTGTCACCCTGTCGCCCCATTATCCGGACGCCCCCGCCTATATCGCAGCACTCGTTGCGCAGGGCGTGCTGGTGGCACTGGGTCATACCGGCGCCACCCCCGGGCAGATCACCGCGGCCGTGGATGCCGGCGCGACCCTGTCCACCCATCTGGGCAATGGCGCCGCCAGTACCCTGCCGCGTCACCCCAATTTCATCTGGGCACAACTGGCTGATGACCGGCTGACCGCCAGTTTCATTGCCGACGGGCACCACCTGCCCGCAGCAACGCTCAAGGCCATGCTGCGCGCCAAGACGCTCGACAACGCCATCCTCGTTTCCGACGCCGCCGCGTTGGGGGGCCTGCCGCCCGGCCGCTATCAGAGCCCCATTGGCGGAGCGGTCGATGTGTCAAGCGATGGCCGCCTCGGCGTCGCCGACACGCCCTACCTGGCCGGCGCTGGGCACCTGCTGGACCGCAACATCGCCTTTGCCATCACGGCTGGCGGGCTTTCACTTGCCGAGGGGCTGGCTCTTGCCACGCGCAATCCGGGGCGATTGATGGGCAAACGCGGCGTGCTAGCCCCCGGCCAGCGGGCCGATGTGGCGCTGCTTTCCTGGCAACCAGGACAAGCAAAACTGCGCATCGAGGACGTGTTCCTGGGCGGCGAAAGGATGAAAGCATGATCGAGGCCGGCGTAGCGGTGGTCGACATCACCCCGGCAGCAGGGCTGGACCTTGCCGGTTTCGTCGCCCGAACCTTGCCGGCCACCGGGACCCACGACCCGCTGACCGCGCGCGCCATTGTTGTCGGCGAGACCGCGGTGGTCGTTCTCGATGTCATCGGCCTGCATGAAGACATGGCCGCGCGCATCCGCCGACGCGCCCCCTTGCCCGAGGGCAACATCATCGTCGCCGCCACCCATACGCATGGCGCGCCGGTGTCGATGCAAGGGCGGCTCGGGCGCAAGGCCGATCCCAGGTTCCTGCAGCGCATCGAGGATGGGGCGGTCGAGGCCCTGCGCCTCGCCTATGCCAATCGGCGTCCTGCCACCATCACGGCCGGCATGGGCACGGATCCCGGCGTTGCCTGGAACCGCCGCCACCCTGATGGTCCGCTCGACCGCTCGGTGCCCCTGATCCGCATCCGCGACGAAGCCGGCAACTGCATTGCCGTGATGACGTCCTATGCCTGCCATCCGGTGGTGCTGGGAGCCGATAATCGGGAGATGACCGCGGACTTCCCTTTCTATGTCCGCCAGGCGCTCGAGGCGGCTTATCCCGGGGCCGTGGCTTTGTTCTTGACTGGCTGCGCCGGCGACGTGAACACCGGCCATACCGCCCAGGCCTCCTGGACCCTTGCCGCCAATAGCGAGCGCAGCTTTGCTACCGCACAAAGGCTGGGTGCGCGCATTGCCGCCGCCGCCCTTGCAGCGGGCGAAGAGGATTTCACCGGGCCAGGCCGCGCCGCACACCGAGAACTCGATCTGGGGCTAACCCGCCTTGAAACCACGCCGCTTCCCGAGCTCGCCGCTCGCTGGCGCGCGGAGCAGCCAGGGGCCGATCCGGTGCGCGCCAAACTCCTCGGCACCTGGATCGAATGGGCCGAACGCAATCATCTGGTGGAGCCCGGCACCTGGCGTGCCCGGGTGAGCCTCCTCGACTGGGGTGGCATTCCCATTGTCGCCATGCCCGGGGAAATCTTTACCGAAACCGGCCTCGCCGTGCGCGGCGCCTGCGGGGAGCGGCCGGCCTTTGTGCTCGCTTACGCCGAAGGCACCCCCGGCTATATCCCACCGCGCTCGGAATTTGGCTTTGGCGGCTATGAAGTGGAAGAAGCACACCGCTTTATCGGCATGCCGGGCACTTTTGCTCCCGGCTCGGCGGAAGCCTTGGCGGATGCCGCCTGCGCGCTGCTCGGTGAACGCCACTTGACAGCGCAACCGGTTGCATAACAGACTTCGATTATCGTGTGTGTAGGGACGCGCGAACCAAGGGGAACTATCATGGCATGTGTATCGAAGCTAAGCCGTCATCCACTGCCCGGTTCACACCGGCGCGCCTTGCTGGGCTCGGCACTGGGCCTGGCGGCAATCGCCCTGGCGCCCGCCGTCAGCGCGCAGGAAATCCGCGTTTGGAGCGGTTATCCGGAACTCGCCCCATTTTATGAGCATGTCGCCGAAGGCATGAAGGCGCAGTATCCCGATCTCAGCGTCAAGGTCGAAGCCATCGCCCTGCGCGAACACGAAAAGCGCCTGGCCCTGGGGCTGACCTCGGGCGAAGCGGCCGAAGTCATCGAACTGGGTACCTCTACCGCCACGCGCTACCTCGAAAACGGCCTTTTCAACGAAGCGCCCGCGGAAGTCACTGCCTTCGTGCAGGACCCGGCCAATTTCAACGAGTTCTTCCGCGATTCCGCGAGCTACGAGGGCACGGTGTATGGCCTGCCCCTGTTCCGCGGCCAAAGCGCGCTTTACTACAACACCGAGATGTTCGAGGCTGCGGGCCTGACCGAACCGCCGGCCGCCATGGCCGATTACACCAAATATGCCGAAGCCCTGACCAAGCGCGACGCGAATGGCACTCCCACCGTGTCGGGCTGGAGCATGCGCCTTTCCGGTGGCGGCCAGGGTATTGCCGAAAAGTTCTGGATCAACATGTTCCAGTATGGCGAGAGCCTGGTGGAACAGGACGCCAATGGCATGTGGAAGGCCGACTTTGCCAATGAGCAGGGTCGCGCTGCCCTCAAGCAATATCTTGAAAACGTCCACACGCTCAAGACCGTTACGATCGAAATGCCGGCCGATGCCGAAGCCTTCGAGCGTGAACAAACCGCCATGTTCATCCGCGAGTCCTGGGTGATCGGGGACATTGCCGCCAAGGCACCCGACCTGCCCTATGCCACCGCCACCCTGCCCCGCGGCTCGATCGTGGCCCCTGTCTCGCTCTGGATCAGCGGCGAGGGCGCAGAAGCAGAAGCGGCTTGGGCCTTTGCCCAGGCAGCCAACGAGCCCGACAACCTGCTCTGGCTGCTCGATAATGTCGGCTGGCTGCCCAACCGTTCGGACCTTGATTACAGCGCCATCCTCGAAGCCAAGCCGGCGCTCGCAGCCTTTGTGGATTACCCCGACAGCTACGAGTTCTTCTCGCTGCCCAATATCGGGCCGGTGGAGGAAATCCTCACCCGCACTGCCGCCCGCCTGACCGAGGCTTTCGCCAATCCGGCGCTCGCCACGGACGATGCGGCGATCGATGCGGTGTTGGTTGCGACGCAGGACGAGATCAACGGCCTGCTCGAGCGCGAAGGCCTGCTGGCTCAGTAAGCCAGCCCATCAGGTGCCAGTTGGCCTGGGAAGGTTCGCCCTCCCAGGCCGTCACAAGCGGAGAACGCAATGCTGCGGCGCAAGAGATGGCTCTTTGCGATACTCGCCATCCTGCCAACACTGGCCCTGTTCGCCTGGCTGCGCATGTATCCCATTTTCGAAACCCTGCGGCTGAGCCTGCACAAATGGGACATCCTGTCCAAGAACAAGCCGTTTATCGGCTTGGCCAATTTCAAGGAACTGCTGGGCGACCGGCTGTTCCATGAAGCGCTGCTCAACACCACGATCATCGCCTTTGGCGTCTTGATCATCACCATCCCGACCGCCATGGTCTTGGCCGCGATGATCCACTACCGGACGCGCTCGCGCCTGTCGGGCTTTTACGAAACCGCGATCTTCCTGCCCCATGTGGTCTCACTGGTGCCCGCCGCCATGGCCTGGAAGTGGATCTTTGACGCGCGGCTCGGCCCCCTCAACGCCGTTCTGACCGCCCTGGGCTTTGAGCCGCAGGCATGGCTGTTTGATCCGACCCTGTCGGTGATCAGCGTCATCGTGCTCTGCTCCTGGCAGGCGCTGGGTTACGCGGTGCTGATCTATCTCGTGGGCTTTAAAAGCCTGCCCGTTTCGCTGTTCGAGGCCGCCAAGCTCGATGGCGCCTCGGGCCCGCAATCGTTCTGGTTCCTTTCCATCCCCATGCTCAAGCCCATTACCCTTTATGTTTCGGTGGTGACACTGGTGTCAGGGTTCAATGTTTATGCACAGGCTTTCGTGCTGGCCTCCGACGCCCAGGGGGCCCCGGGGCGGCAAGTGCGCGTGCTGGTGCTCGACATGCTGGAAAACAGCTTCCGCAACTATCGCGTCGGCTATGCGGCGTCTGAAGCGGTGGTGCTTTTGTTGATCGTACTGGTGCTGACCCTGGTCCAGTTTTCCCTGCTGCGTGAAAGGGGGCGCGCATGAGCTCCACTCGCTCCACCCAAAGCGGCCAGAGCCGGCGCCTGCGCCGGCTGCTGGTTGATCGCGGCATCGACCTTGTGCTGTTGGTGTTCAGCCTCCTGATGCTGCTCCCGCTGGTGTTCCTGGTTTCCAACGGCTTCAAGACGCCGCAGGAAATGCTGGCCTGGCCGCCCACCATCATCCCGGCCAATCCCACCATCGACAATTTCGCCGCCGTGCTGCAGGACACGCCCCTCCTGCGCTGGATCTTCAACAGCATCCTTTTTGCGGTGCTCTCGACCCTGGCGATCCTCGCGACCTCGTCCATCGCGGGCTATGTCCTTGCCAAGTTCCGCTACACCTCGCTCAACGTGATTTTTGCGCTGGTGCTGGCCACTGCCATCGTGCCGTTCGAAGTTTATATGATCCCGCTCTACTTCCAGGCCCAAAGCCTTGGCATTCTCAACTCCATCTGGGGGCTGCTGCTGGGCTATCTGGTGATGAGCTTTGGCATCTTCCTGATCCGCCAGAACGTCATCCATTCCATCCCCGATGAACTGCTGGAAGCGGCGCGGATCGATGGCGCGGGCGAGCTCTGGATTTTCTTTCGCATCGTGCTGCCGCTGTTGCGCGGGGCGCTCGGAGCGCTCGGGGTGCTGGCGTTCTTCCAGGCCTGGACGGCATTTGCCTGGCCCATGATCGTCGCCACCAATCGCGAGGCCTATACGATCGAAGTGGGGCTGGCGTTGTTCCAGACCGGGTTCACCGTCGATCTGGGCCGCCTCAGCGCCGCATCGGCCCTGGTGCTGATCCCCTCGATCACCCTTTTCGTCATTTTGCGGCGCAATTTCGTGGAGGGCGTCGCCAGTACGGGGCTCAAGGAATGAGCGACCCCTTGGGCTTCGCTGGGCAGGCCGCCCGCACCTATACCGATGCCAACGCAGCGAGCCTGCGCTGGCTGCTGGCACGCCCCCTGCTCGGTCCCGGCTGGCTCAACAGCAAGCAGAACAGCATCACTCTGGCTGATTACGGCCGCGGCGATAGCCTGCGCGGGCCCCAGTTCACCTATGGCTGGATCCAGGGCCGCGGCCTTGAAGCCCTCGTCACCCATGCCGGTTTCTTTGCCCAAACCGACCCGGGCCTGACGGCAGCGGTCGACGCCGTGGCACGCCCGCTTTACGCGCTGCTGCAAGGGCTCTGGTCGCGCCATGGCCATGCCTATTTCTGTTACGACGAAGACCTGCAGCCGGTGGTTGCCGAGCCCGATGGCAACACCGCCCCCCAGGCGCAGCCGCCCGAGATTTACACCTATTCCGATATCTTCGTGCTCAAGGGCCTGATCGCAGCCGCGGCCCGCTATGACCAGCCAAGCCTTGATGGCTATCTTGCCCAGCTTCCCGCCCTGGTGGATGCGATCGAAAACGGGCGCTTCCAGATGGATGAGCGCCAACCGCTCTCAGCCGACACCGCAGCCCATCAGCTCGCCGATTTTGGTCCGCGCATGATCCTCCTGGGCGCCGCGGGCCTCCTCAAGCGGATCGGCCGGCCTGAGGCGGCAAGCTTTGCCGAGCCCTTTGTCAATCATATCCTCGTTCGCCATCTCGACCCCGCCACCGGCCTGCTGCGCAATGTACCGGGCGCTGATGCCTGCAATGTCGGGCATGGCATCGAGTTGGTCGGGTTCGCCCTCGAATATCTTCCTCTCGACGCGAACCTGGCTCTCGTCGCGCAGTTGCAAGACGTGCTCCTTGCCTCCTTTGCTGCCGGCTTCCATCCACCTGGCGTGCGGCTGGCGGTCTCTGTCGCGAGTGGCGCGCCCATCAGCCCTTATTGCCCCTGGTGGTCGCTTCCTGAAACGATCCGCAGCGCCGCGCTGTGCATGGAACGCACCGGTGACCAACGGGTGCTCGATGTCTGGCGCACCGCCCATGCCGCCTTCTTCGACACTTACTGGCGGGGCGAGCCGGCGATTGCCTACCAGACCATGACAAGCGAGGGTCCGGTCGATTTCGTCCCCGCCACCCCCGATCTTGATCCGGGCTACCACACGGGCCTGAGCCTGCTTGCCGCCATCGAAGCGGCCGGGCGCATGGGCGCGAGCGGCCCCTTACCCCACAGCACAGGTGCATAAATGGCTGCCGTAGAAATCCGCAACGTTGCCAAGTCATTTGGGCCCACGGACATCATCCGCAACGTCAATGTGCAGGTGCCCGATGGGGCCTTTGTGGTGCTGGTGGGGCCATCGGGCTGCGGCAAGTCCACCTTGTTGCGCATGATCGCGGGGCTCGAAGACATCGACAAGGGCGAGATCGCGATCGGTGACCGGGTGATCAATGAGGTCGAGCCCAAGCACCGCGACATCGCCATGGTGTTCCAGAACTATGCGCTTTACCCGCATATGACCATTGCCGAGAACATGGGCTTTTCGCTGCGCCTGGCCAAGCAATCCAGGGCCGAGATCGAGCAGCGCGTCGGGGAAGCCGCGCGGATCCTCGGGCTATCGGAATATCTCGACCGGTACCCCAAGCAGCTTTCGGGCGGCCAGCGCCAGCGTGTCGCCATGGGCCGCGCCATTGTGCGCCAGCCTCAGGTTTTCCTGTTCGATGAGCCGTTGTCCAACCTTGATGCCAAGCTGCGCGTGCAGATGCGCGGTGAGCTCAAGGACATGCATGCGCGCTTCAAGACCACGACCATCTATGTGACCCACGACCAGATCGAGGCCATGACCATGGCCGACCTGATCGTCGTCATGCGCGCCGGGGCGGTCGAGCAGATCGGCACGCCGCTCGATCTTTATGACTTCCCCGCCAATATGTTCGTGGCCAGCTTCATCGGCTCTCCGGCAATGAATTTTCTGACCGGCACGGTGCGCCAGGTCGATGGCCAGCAGATGTTTGAAACCGGCAGCGGCTATCGCCTGCCGGTGCAGGCGGCGGCGGGCGCCGCCGATGGCCTTGCCGCAACCTTGGGAATCCGGCCCGAACATCTCTCCCTGGCTCAGGCCGGTAATGGGCTTGGCGGCAAAATCGTCACCATCGAGCCCACGGGTTCGGAAACTTTCGTGGTGCTGCAGCTGGGCGAGGACCGCGTTTCGGCCCTGCTCCGCCAGCGGCTGAGCGCCAGCATTGGCGACGAGCTCTGGCTGGCGCCGCAGCCCGATACGACTCACTTGTTTGACAGCGCCAGCAGCAATCGGCTGAGTCGCGCCTGACCGGGAGCGGAGCGATGACGAAAAAGCTGGGCATTGGCATGATCGGGCTGGGCATGGCGTCGCTTCCCCATGCCCGCGCCCTCCTTAACCTGCAAGAGCGGATCGAGGTGCTCCACGCCTTCAGCCCTTCGACCGAGCGCCGCGCCGCCTTCGCGGCGGCGCATGGACTGCCCACCACCGATACGCTCGATGCGGTGCTTGCCGATCCGCGCGTCGACGCCGTTCTGGTCCTGACACCCCCCAACACGCATCTCGACATCGTCGAGCGCGCGGCCGCGGCCGGCAAGCATGTGCTGCTGGAAAAGCCGATCGAGGTCACCCTCGCGCGCGCCGAGCGCCTGGTGGAGGTGGCCGAAGCGGCCGGCACTATCCTGGCCATCGTGCTGCAGAACCGCTTCCGGCCCGCTGGCATCGAACTGCAACGCCTGGTGGCCGCCGGGCGCCTCGGGCGCCTGGTGCATGCTGCCGCCCGCACCAGCTATTGGCGCCCGCAAAGCTATTACGACGAGCCTGGGCGCGGCACCCTCGCGCGCGATGGTGGCGGCGTGCTGCTGACTCAGGCCATCCATAATCTTGATCTGATGATCTCGCTGGTTGGCCTGCCCCAAACCGTCACCGGCTTTGTCGCCACCAGCCCGGTCCACACCATGGAGGGCGAGGACATGGCCACGGCTAGCCTGCGCTTTGCCGATGGCGCGCTGGGCAGCATCAGCGCTACCACCTGCGCCTTTCCCGGTTATCCCGATGTTCTCGAGCTCATCGGAGCGCATGGCACTGCCCTCCTCGAAGGCACCCGGCTGGCGGTACGACTGCATGACGGCACCGCCATCGATCGTGCCGCCGATGACAGCGGTAGCGGCTCGGGCACCGATCCAATGGGATTCTCGAGCCAGGCCCACCAAGCCCTGATCCTCGACTTCGCCGACGCCGTCGCCACAGGGGGAAAACCAGCCGCCTCCGGCCGCGATGTTCTGCAGGTGCACTCTTTGATTGCTGCTATTCTCCAGTCCCGAGGGCAACCGATCGGGCTCTAGGAGAGCTGGCTTATTCCAGCCGGGCCTCGCTGGCTGTTTACCGCTGCAATGGCGAGGGCAATCGGAATGACAGCTTGGTCCGGGTTTCCCTTCAAGAAAACTCGCTGTGGCCAGCTTGCGCAAGCTCAGGACTCCTTGATTGAGCCAGAAGACAGCTGGCGCACAGGCGCCAGGCTGCTCGCGCACGGCAATGGTCTGCGTCACGAATTTGCGCGCGCAACGCTGTCACAACCCGCCGTTTAAGGCATTGCTTCTATTGCGCTCCAAACAGTTCAATCCTCTTGGGCAGCACCAGCTTTCCTCACCTGCCATCATAGCCTGGACCGGGAGCCCTCAACTCAAGCCTTGCAGGTCCTGGCCCAGATCACGCATCGCCTCGGCGAACAGCTCATGCGCCAGGGTTACGCTTCTGTCTGGCCTGGTGATCATCAGCCGTTGCACCTGGTGGTCGTTGTAGAGGCTGATCATGAACTCCTCGACGGGCAGATCCCCGACCGCTTGGGACGGCACTGTTTCAAGGCGCAGTTGCAGACCTGGCCCCTGCGGCTGCATGGCGACGAGGTCGAACAACAATGCAAGGGCGGGCGAGCGGGACCGCAGGGTGGCGCGGTAGGCTGGCAGGTCGGGAGCACGAT